>JAPLPI010000307.1 GCA_026400305.1 Alphaproteobacteria bacterium
TCGGGCGAAGGCGCGGTGCGCTGCATGCAGATGGCGCTGCAGAAAATCAAGGGTACGGTGGACTACATCAATCCCCACGCCACTTCGACGCCGGTGGGCGACATTCCCGAGATCAACGCCATCAAGGCGGTGTTCGGTGCCAAGACGCCGCCGATCAGCGCCACAAAGTCGCTCACCGGCCACAGCCAGGGCGCGGCCGGCGTGCATGAAGCGATCTACACGCTGCTGATGATGAAGAACAATTTCATCTGCGAAAGCGCCAATATCGTGAAACTGGATCCCGCCGTCGAAGGCGCCAACATCGTGCGCAAGCGTATCGACAACGCCACAATCAATACAGCCTTGTCCAACAGCTTCGGCTTTGGCGGTACCAATGCCAGCCTGGTGTTCCAGCGCTACGATAAGTAATGTCCCGAAATGAAACAGAACGCGCCGCGCGAGGACATCATGGCTGACGCAAAATCGGGACTGATGTCCGGCAAGTGCGGTCTGATCATGGGGGTCGCCAACGATCATTCCATCGCCTGGGGCATCGCCCAGATGCTGGCCTCCCAGGGTGCTGAAATCGCGTTTACCTATCAGGGCGACGCCCAGAAGAAGCGGCTGGGGCCGCTGGCCCAGTCCATCGGATCATCCATTGTGCTGCCCGCCGATGTGGAAAGCGACGAACAACTCGACGCGGTTTTCGCCACCCTCAAGAAGGAATGGGGCAGCATCGACTTCCTGGTGCACTCCCTGGCCTTCTCCGACCGCGATGAACTCAAGGGGCGTTATGTCGATACCTCCCGCGCCAACTTCGCCAGAAGCCTCGATATTTCCTGCTATTCCTTCACCGCCGTGGCCCAGCGGGCGGCAAAGCTTATGCCCAAGGGCGGCTCGCTGGTGACGCTGACCTATCTAGGCGCGCAGCGGGTGATGCCCAACTATAACGTCATGGGAATTGCAAAGGCGGCGCTGGAAGCCAGCGTTCGTTATCTGGCCGCAGATCTTGGCCGCGACAATATCCGGGTCAACGCCATCTCGGCCGGCCCGATGCGCACCCTGGCCGGCGCGGCGGTGGGCGATGCCCGCACCGTGTTCAAATGGAACAAGGCGCATGCCCCGCTCAAGCGGACCGTGGAACTTAACCATGTCGGCGGCGCGGCATTGTATTTGCTTAGTAACCTGGCAGGTGGCGTCACCGGGGAAATTCACTTCGTCGACTCCGGCTTCAACGTGATCGGCATGCCGCCGACCGCGGATCTGAACGGATGGACTCCGCTCGAGAATGGCCAGGAGCATCCCGATGAGCGTGCGGACACTTAAGCTTTTTTCAGCGCTGGCGCTTTGCCTGGCGTCCACTCCCGTTTTCGTAGGCTGGCAGGAGGTGGCGCATCCCGCAGATGCGGCGCGCCTTCAGCAATTGCCGCAGATCCGCGAAGAAGCCATTGCGGACGCGCAAGCTGGCGATGGTCGCGGCGACTGGCGCTGCCGCCAGATCAAGCTGGGGCGCATGAGTTCCTAAATGGTCTATGACCAGTGGTTCAGCTGCAATGTCCGTCCCGTGAATGGCGGGCTGTTGTTGCAGAAGATGAATGGAAGCCAGCGTTTCGTCGGCTTCCTGTTCCCCGAGAGTGGCGCCTTGGTTTACCTCGGTGCGTCCAGCGCCCGCGGGGAGCCCTATCACAATTATTCCGGCGCCTCGCCGGGGCTGGGCGCGCAGGTGCCCCCCGACGATCAGATCGGATTGCTGTCTGGCATCGGCGACAACCACATGCGCCTGGAAATTCCCGCAATCCAGGAAGCCTTGCTCGATGTCGTGGAGTTCGCCCGCTAGGCGCGCTTCTTTGCTGCCTCAGCAAAGCGCTCGAACAGATAGTGCGAGTCCATCGGCCCGGGCGATGCCTCGGGATGATACTGCACGCTGAACACATCCTTGCCATCGACCGCTATGCCGCAATTGGTGTTGTCGAACAGCGAGACATGGGTCTCCGACACCCCCTTGGGCAGGCTTTCGCGGTCCACGGTGAAGCCATGGTTCATGGACACGATCTCCACCTTGCCGGTGGTCAGATCTTTCACGGGATGATTGGCGCCGTGATGGCCCTGTGCCATCTTGCGGGTCTTGGCGCCCAGCGCCAGGCCCAGCATCTGGTGGCCCAGACAGATTCCGAACACTGGCGTACCGGTCTCGATCACGCCCCTGATGGTGGGAATGGCATATGCGCCTGTTGCCGCCGGATCGCCGGGTCCGTTGGACAACAGCACGCCATGCGGCTTTTGGCGCATCACCTCTTCGGTGGTGGCGGATGCCGGCACAACGGTGATGTCGGCGCCCATGCCGGCGAGCAGCCGCAGGATGTTCCGCTTCACGCCATAATCGATCACGGTGACGCGGAAGCTGGGCTTGCCTTCCTTGCTGTAGCCTTCGTTCCAGGCCCAGGGCATCTCATCCCACTTGTACATCTGGCGGGAGGTGACCTCCTTGGCCAGGTCCAGGCCTTCAAGGCCCTCAAACGACTTGGCTTGTTTGATCAGCGCATCGCGATCCAACTCGCCGCCGCCCAGATTGACCACCACGCCATGGGGCATGCCCTTTTCGCGGATCAGCGACGTCAGTGCACGGGTGTCGATCCCCGCCATGGCCGGAATATTGTGCCTCTTCAGCCAGCCATCCAGCGCCAGCAGGTTACGATAGTTAGACTGATTTTCCGCATCCGCCCGCACGATAAGACCGCGCACCGCGGGCGTAATGGTCTCGATGTCTTCGTCATTGGTGCCGACAATGCCGATATGGGGGAAGGTGAAAGCCACGATCTGGCCGGCGTATGATGGATCGGACAAAATCTCCTGATAGCCGGTCATGGCGGTGTTGAAGCAGACCTCGCCGATCGCCGAGCCCGGCGCGCCAAAGCCGGTGCCTTCGAAGAAGGTGCCGTCCGCCAACATCAAGCCGCCGCGCGAAAATGCAGGCGCCGCGGTGGCGGCGTCGGGTTTCGAAGCGTTGGTCATGGAGGGTCCTCGGATTTGCGCGAAAATAGGGATGCCGCCCGCGCCCGTCAACCGCAACGAATCCAGCATTTTCAACGGGTTGGAATTATCTACTGATTCCAGATAGCGTCACGGCGCTTTTGAGATGAGAGTTTCCATGTCCCTGCGCGCCCAGCTGACCGATGCCATGAAGGAAGCGATGAAGGCCAAGGACGCCAAGCGCGTGGCCACCGTGCGCCTGATCCTGGCGGCGCTGAAGGACCGGGACATTGCCGCGCGCAGCGAAACCAACAAGGACCTGGTGAGCGACGACGACATCCTCACCTTGCTCGCCAAGATGATCAAGCAGCGCGAGGAGTCCGCCACCGCCTTCGACGCCGGCAACCGCCCGGAGATGGCGCAGAACGAGCGCGACGAAATCACCGTCATCCGTAGCTTCATGCCCGCCCAGATGGACGAGGCGGCGATGAAGGATGCGGTGGCCAAGGTGATCGCCGAATCCGGCGCTGCCTCGATCAAGGACATGGGCAAGGTGATGGCGGTCTTGAAAGAGCGCTATGCCGGCCAGATGGATTTCAGCAAGGCGAGCGCCGCGACAAAAGACGCGCTCAGCGGCAAATAGGGCCGTTTTTAATGGTTCTACGGTTCCAAAAGGTCCGACAGCGCCTTGCCGACCAGCGCGCCATAGGTCTTCACCGTGATGATATCGATATTGGTGAAGCTACGCTTGTCGCGCCAATAGACTCCCATGGAGGCGACGTTCTTTTCGCCCAGCGGCGTCATGATAAGACTTTTGACGAAGGTCGGCAGATAGGTGTCATAAGGAATGCGCGGATCTTCGAACATATCCTCGATCACCGCGGTCTGGGCGTTCATCATCGCCCAGCCGGAAATGCAGGAGCTGAGCGGAAATCGCTGGACCTTCCACAATGGGCCGAAGGCGTCTTCCTCGACATAGTGACAGAGGTCGCCTTCGCGCAGCACGAAGGTGATGCCGCCGCTGCCGCAGATGTCGCGGGCGGTCTGGCTTAAGGTCTCGATCACGGCGACCTGGCTGCGCCCCCCCCAGGCGCTCCCGGGCCTCTGCCAGAAGGGCGGCGCGGATCGAACTGGACTGCTCGTAGAGGGACATGTGGGTCTCCGGCGGCGAATCCCAGCCTAAGGGGGATTTTCGAAAAAATCATGCACAGGGCAGGGGCGCTTCCACGGGGCCTGAAGGGGTGATTTCCTCCCGAAAAGGCGGGGTTTCCCGTAAAGTGTTCCTATGCGCTATGGTGAAGGATTGCTGGCAGAAATCCGGCAGCGGACCGATTTGGTCGCGCTGGTGGGCCGCCGCGTCAAGCTGGTTCGTAAGGGCCGGGAAATGTGGGGCTGCTGTCCGTTCCACAACGAGAAATCGCCCAGCTTCAAGGTCAACAACGAGCGTCAATCTTACAAGTGCTTCGGCTGCGGCAAGGGCGGCGACTGCTTCAAGTGGCTGATCGAAGTCGAAGGCCTCAGCTTTCCCGAAAGCGTGGAAAAGCTGGCGAGCGAGGCTGGTGTCGAACTGCCCAAATGGTCGCCCGAAGATGAAGCGCGCGAGCAGCAGAAGAAATCGCTCTACGATGTCGTGGAACTGGCAGCGAAGTTTTATGAAACCCAGCTGTTCGAGCCGGGCAGCCGTGAGGCGCGCGAGTATCTGAAGGGCCGTGGGCTCGACGGCGCGGCGTCCAAGCAATTCCGTTTGGGTTATTCGCCAGGCGGCAATGGCGCGCTGATCAAGCATCTGACCGCGCACAATGTCACCCTGGACGACATCATCGCTGCCGGTCTGGCGCGGCCCGCCGATGACGGCCGGCCGATGCGCGACTTCTTCTACAACCGTGTGATGTTTCCCATCACCGACGGGCGCAGCCGCGTGGTGGCTTTTGGGGCGCGCGCATTGGAAGCCGACGCCAAGCCAAAATACATCAATACCGGCGAAACATCTTTGTTTTCCAAGGGTTCGCAGCTTTACAATTTCGCCACCGCGCGCGCCGCTGCCATCAAGGCCGGCACCATCATCGTCGCCGAAGGTTACATGGATGTGATCGCGCTGGTGCGCGCCGGCTTTGCGCACAGCGTGGCGCCGCTGGGCACGGCGCTGACCGAAGACCAGCTGCATCTGCTTTGGCGCACCGCGGCCGAACCCATCCTGGCGTTCGATGGCGACGCGGCAGGATTGAAGGCGGCGCACCGCGCCGCGCATTTGGCCTTGCCGCATTTGAAGGCTGGCTATTCGCTGCGCGTTGCTTTCCTGCCGACCGGCGAAGACCCGGACAGCTATATCGCGGCCAATGGCGCCGGCGCCATGACGGTGCTGCTGGAAGCGGCGCTGCCGCTGTCGCAGCTTTTGTGGCACGCCGCGACAGACGGCAAGGATTTTTCCACCCCCGAACGCCGCGCGGGGCTGGAACATGCCTTGCGCGAAATCGTAAGCCACATCACCGACGCCAAGATCGCCGACTATTACCGGCGCGGCTTCGACGAGCTGGTATTCAACAGCTTCAAGCGCCGCGCGCCCGCGCCCGCCCGCCCCCCCCAGCGCCAGGCGCCGGGCTTTCAGGGTGGCGGCCGGTACCGGGGCGACTACAAGCCCCGCCCCCTGCCGGGCACCCCGGAGGCGGTCTCGGCCAGCGTCCAGGGGTCGGCCCTAGTCCGGTCGGGTCAGGCCGGGGTCCGTCATGCCAAGGAGGTGGAACTCGGCCGACTTTTGGTTGAATCGCCCGAAATCGCACTCGCGGAGGCTGAATCGCTGGCGAAACTGGACCTCTCGGACCCTTCGCTTGACAGGCTGCGCCACGAACTTCTAAACCTCGCCGCCTCTGGCTCCAGCCTTGAAAAAGCTGGGGTTCAAGCTCATTTCACGAGTAAAGGAATTGCCGAATTGCTGGTGCGTTTTGCTGGCTCAACGGTCGAAGACCCCCAAGCCAGTTTTCAGCGCACCGTTGCCGACCTGCGCGAGCTGGCGGGGCACCAGACCGATGCGCGGCGCCTGCTGGAGCGCCGCAAGGCGTTCTCAGAACGGCCCGGCGACGGGCGCGGGACATAGTTAGGGTAGAACATTGACGAAAGCCTCGAAAAAGCCGGCCAAGACAACCAAGAAGCTGGCCGCGAAAGCTGCCGCTTCCAAGTCGGTGACTGCCAAGAAATTCCTCAAGCCCGCACCCAAGGCCGCCAAGCCCGTGAAGGTTGTAGCCAAGGGCAAGCCCGCGCCCAAGGGCAAGCCCGTGCCCAAGGGCAAGCCCGTGCCGGCCAAGGCTGAGAAGTCGCTGACCAAGGCGCAACTGGCCGCCATCGCGAAAGAGGAAAAAGCAAAGGCCAAGGCCAAGGCCAAGGCCACATTGAACGCCGCCAAGCCGGATCCCAAGGCCGCCGCGCCCGTGATCCCGGTGAAACCGGGTTCCAAGATTCCCGCCAAGAAGCCGGGCGAAAACGAAACGCCGGGCGATGCCGACAGCCCCTTGCTGGACATGTCGGATGCCGGCGTCCGTAAGATGATCGCCAAGGCGAAGGCCCGCGGCTACGTCACCTATGACGAACTGAACAAGGTGCTGCCGTCGGACAAGACCTCGTCCGAGCAGATTGAAGACACGATGGCGATGCTCAACGAGATGGGCATCAACGTCATCGAAAGCGAAGAAGCCGAGGAAGGCGAAGAGGGCGGCGCCCTGGTCGAGGCTTCCGGCAGCAAGGCGCTGGCCACCACCGCCAAGTCCGGCGAGCAGTATGACCGTACAGACGATCCGGTGCGCATGTATCTGCGCGAAATGGGCAGCGTCGAACTGCTGTCGCGCGAAGGCGAAATCGCTATCGCTAAGCGCATCGAGGCCGGCCGCGAACTGATGATCGGCTCCTTGTGCGAAAGCCCGCTGACCTTTGAAGCGCTCACCGTGTGGCGCGACGAACTCAACGAAGGCAAGGTGCTGCTGCGCGACATCATCGACTTGGAAGCCATGTATGGCGCCGGTCCCGATGGCCAGCCCGCAAATGTGCCCCCGCCGGTCGGTCCCGAAGGCCAGCCGTTGAACCGGCCAGATGCGAACGGCGCCGCGCCGCCAGCCTCCGAATTCAAGAAGCCCACGCTGCCGCTGGCTCCTCTGGCGCCTAAGTCGGCCGAGCCCAAAGCTGAAGGCGAAGCCGCCACCGAAGGCGGTGAAACCCCCGCTGCCGATGACGGCGATGATTTTGACGATGAAGGCAATTTGCCTCTGTCGGCCATGGAAGCCGCGCTGAAGCCGCAGGTGCTGGCGTCGCTGGATTCCATCGCCTGCCTCTACAAGAAGCTGGGCAAGCTGCAGGACGCGTCGGTGGAAGCCGCGCTGGCCTCGGACGAACTGTCGACGGGCCAGGAACGCCGCTTCAAGAAGCTGCGCAACGAGACCATGGACCTGGTCAAGTCGCTCAAGCTCAACAACAACCGCATCGAAGCGCTTGTCGATCAGATGTACGGCATCAATCGCCGTCTGGTCGGTCTGGAAGGCAAGCTGCTGCGCCTGGCCGAAAGCCATGGCGTGGACCGCGCTGAATTCCTCAAGCAGTATTTCGGCAATGAGCTTGACCCCAACTGGGCGCGCCGCGTCGGCCGCTTGACCGGCCTGGGCTGGCATGATTTTGTCACCGACGAGCGCGACAAGATCAAGACCTTGCGCGACGAGATCCAGCAGCTGGCGCAGGAAACCCGCCAGTCTGTTTCGGAATTCCGCCGCAACGTCCAGACGGTGCAAAAGGGCGAGCGAGAAAGCGGCGTCGCCAAAAAGGAAATGATAGAGGCCAATCTGCGTCTGGTGATTTCCATCGCCAAGAAATACACTAACCGCGGCCTGCAGTTCCTGGACCTGATCCAGGAAGGCAATATCGGTCTGATGAAGGCGGTCGATAAGTTCGAATATCGCCGCGGCTACAAGTTCAGCACCTATGCGACCTGGTGGATTCGTCAGGCCATTACCCGCTCCATTGCCGACCAGGCGCGCACTATCCGCATCCCGGTGCACATGATCGAGACTATCAACAAGCTGGTGCGCACTTCGCGCCAGATGCTGCACGAGATCGGCCGCGAGCCCACGCCGGAAGAGCTGGCCGAACGTCTGGCCATGCCGCTAGAAAAGGTCCGCAAGGTCCTGAAGATCGCCAAGGAGCCGATCAGCCTTGAGACGCCCATTGGCGACGAGGAAGACAGCCATCTGGGCGACTTCATCCAGGACCCGAACGTGGTGCTGCCGATCGACGCCGCTATCCAGGCCAACCTGCGCGAGACCACCACCCGCGTGCTGGCGACCCTGACGCCGCGCGAGGAGCGCGTGCTGCGCATGCGCTTTGGCATCGGGATGAACACCGACCACACGCTGGAAGAAGTCGGCCAGCAGTTCAGCGTCACCCGCGAGCGTATTCGCCAGATCGAAGCCAAGGCGCTGCGCAAGCTCAAGCACCCCTCGCGCTCGCGCAAGCTGCGGTCGTTTCTGGACAATTAATGCTACTCACCCTGCTCAAAGGCAAAATCCACCGTGCCACGGTGACCCAGTGCGACCTCAACTATGAGGGCTCTATCTCGGTGGACTGCGCGCTTCTGGAACGCTCCGCCATCTTGCCGTATGAACAGGTGGATGTGCTGAACATCAACAATGGCGAGCGGTTTACCACCTATGCCATTCCTGCTGCCGCCGGGTCGGGTGTGGTCGGCATGAATGGCGCAGCCGCGCGCCTCGCCCAAAAGGGTGATATTGTCATCATCGTCGCCTATGTCCGCATGGAAGAGGCCGAGGCCAAGACATTCCAGCCACGCGTGCTGCTGGTGGATTCGAACAACAAGCCGCAGGCCCCCGCCCTGCGAATACTGGAAACCTGAGAACATATGCCTCCCCGCAAAGACGACGAAAAATTCTCCAACCGTATGGAAACGGCCGCCAAGGCGCGCGCCGAGATGCTGGTCAAGGCCAAGACCCGCGCCGAAGCCGCCAAGTTCAATTTCGAAGCCAAGGCCGGTGAGCGCCTGGCGATTGCCGCTGCGCGCGAGTAACGCGCCAAGCAGCGCGCTGAGGAAAAGTGCCTGGCCGCCATCGAGGCCGAAAAACGTCGCGCCGAGGAAGAAGAACACCGGCGCATAGCCGAGATCGAAGCCAAGGCCCAGGCTGAGCGCGAGCACGAAGAACGCATCCTCGCCCAGGAGGCGCTGGAAGTCGAACAAAAAGCCAAGCGCGATGCCCGCTATGCCGCCCGTAAGGCCGGCAAGAAAAAGGGCAGCCGTTACTAGGTCTGTTTGAGTACGCCGTCCTGTCCGCAGTGCCGTCGCAGCGGAACTTTCACAAGATGCGATTTTTCCGTTCCAAATCTGCCCGGCCCGATTTTAAGCTTTTGGCCGGTTGAGTTTTTCTCCAGCATGAATGGACGTCCCCGCAGAAGTTCCCACTTCGCCCGGTCCCGTTAGAAACTGTCAAAGAGAAGGGCGATGCCGCATGGCGTTCGTGGAAGACAAGTCGTTCAAATATCCCGCCGAGGATGAGTGTCTGGTGCGCCGGCTAGGTTCGGGCGTGATCGCCGCCTGGCCGGGCCTGCCGCCGGAGGCGCGGGCCAAGATCATGGAACAGGCGCAGGTCGCCTGGGACCGGGAGCATTTCGTCTCCAAGCTCCAGGCCAAGCTGGAAGCCATCATCAAACGACGCGGCTGATTCTTTTGACCCTCTCTCAAGGGGAGGGTGAAGATCAGGCGAGCGCCGTTAGCAGCACTATGACAAGACCCGCGATGGATACGCCCCAGATCAGGGGGCGCACCACCTGGATGCTGGTGGTATAGACGTGCACATATACAAGCCGTGCTCAGAAATAGATCTGCGCGCCCAGCGCCGAGGTGGCTTTGGCCTTGCCCAGCGCCGTCACCACCGGCACCGCCAGTGCGAAATAGACGAAGGTCTCGCGGAAGTTGGCGAAGGGCCGCAACATGCGCGCCAAAAGCAGGCTAACCGAGGGCGCGGGCAGGTCGCGTACGCTCATATTCTAGGCCAGGCCTAGTCCCTGGTGGCGAGCGTGGTGGCGATGATAAACTGCGCCAGCCCCAGCAGCATCACGGCCCAGCATAGCATCTGGATTTCCATCGAACCGGCGAAGATGTTGATGACGTCCTCCCTGTTGTTATTGCTCGTTGCGGTAATTGAAGCTCACCGAAATCCGCTTGCTACGAGCGGCATTGGGCTCGACGCCATGGCGCAGCCAGCTTTCCCACAATAGCAGCATGCCGAGCTTTGGCGTAACGTCCACAAAGTTGCGGTTCTCGTGTCGCGCATTGGATTTTCGCAGGGGCGCCGCCATCATCATCGGCAGGCGCGGGTCTTCAAAGCGGATGGCGCCGGACTTGGGTGGCACCGTCACATAGTAAGTGCCGCTGATCACCGAATGGGGATGGATGTGCGGGGTATGCACCGCACCCTTCTCCATGACATTCACCCACAGGCTGTCCAGCACCAGCCTCTTCCCCCACAGTTCGAACTGCAGCTCGCGGGCAAACTTCCCGACATGTCCCGAAATGGTGCGCTCCAGCTCGGCAAATATGCTGGCCCGGCGGGGCAGGTCATTCAGCGAGGCATAGGACGTATAGCCGCCATAGCCATGGTCCCTGGACCAGCGGCGCCCAGCCAGATCCTCGTCCGCGAGGCCCAGGCAGGTCTGCTCCAGGCCCTGAATCTTGGGCAGCTGCGTTTTGTAGA
>JAPLPI010000103.1 GCA_026400305.1 Alphaproteobacteria bacterium
GCTATATCGCGCCGACGGCCCTGTTCTGGTTCCGCTGGGGCGCGATGGGCACAATCTTCTTCGGCATCGTACTGGCGCTGCGCAACCATTATCTGCTGGAAGCCTATACGCTGGACCTCAGCGAAGGCGCCGCAGGCTGGCCGATGGTTCCCAAGTATCTGGCCATCGGCATCGGCATGTGGCTGGGCACCATCATGTGGTTCAATGTCTGGTTTGTGATCTGGCCCAACCAGAAAAAGGCCCTGAACATTGGCGGAAATTTTACCGATCTTCCTGCCGACCAGAAGGCCGCTGCCGCCAAGACCGCGATGGTCTTCAGCCGCATCAACACCCTGCTGTCGGTCCCCATGCTGTTCAGCATGGTGGCGGCGGGTCATCTGTACTGAGATCGCTTTGACGCGCTAAGAAACAAAGGCCGTCCGCGAGGGCGGCTTTTTTCTTTGGACTTTCATGGACGCCGCCTTAGCCAATCGCCTTGCCGCCTCGGTTCGTGCCGCCGATCCGGACCGCTATTTCAGCACCCTGCTCGCGCCGGCGTCCCTGCGCCATTTCCTGTTTTCCCTCTATGCCTTCAACGCCGAGGTCAGCCGCATCGCGGAGACGGTGCGCGAGCCCATGCTGGGGGCGATCAAGCTGGAATGGTGGCGCGAAACCGCCGAAGGCGCCGCCATGGGCAGACCGCGCAACCATGATGTGGCCAATGGACTGGTGGCACTGTTCGCCGAGCGCAGGGTCGCGCTGGCCGACCTGGAAGCCATCATCGCTGAGCGCGCCTTCGATTCCTCCGCCGAGACTTTCGCCGATTTCGCCGCACTGGAAACTTACGTCGATGCCACCAGTGGCGCGGTGATGCGGCTGGCTGCGGTCATCTTGGGCGGCGATCCGTCCGTGGTGCGGGAAGCCGGTCTTGCCTACGGCCTGGCCGGATTGGTGCGCGCGCTGCCATTCCATAGCGGCCGCCACAAGCTGTACCTGCCGCTGGATATCCTGGCGGCGTTGCACGTCACGCCGGAGGAATTCTTCCACCTGGAAAAGGCCGACCCGCGGCTGACGGCCGCCAAACGGCAGGTGGGCCTGCGGGCGCGCGATCATTTCTTTGCCGCGCGCGCCGCGCCCAAGCCGCGCGCAGCGCTGGCGGCGATCCTGCCGGCGGCTCTGGTGCCGGTGTATCTGCGCAAGATGGGCCGCGATGTGCCGATCCATCGAAGGCAGATGGCGCTGCTCAGTGCGGCGATGAAGAAGCGGCTATAGCTCGCTGATAACGCCGCGCGGCTCGCCCTTGTGCTTGACGTCGCCATGGCTGACGCGGCGATAATCCTTCAGCTGCTTTTGGGCGACCAGGAAGGCTTCGTCCAGCACCGCATAGGCATCGGTCGCAGCCTTCTTGTGGCCGCCATGATTATATTCGAGGCTGACCACGATTTCCTTGCCGGGCACCCGCACCACGATATGCACGTCGGGGGGCGCTGGACTTCTGGCTCTTGTGCGGCATCTCGATCACTGCGCGGCAGCCGATGATGTGGTCATGGAATTGCTCGAGCTTGTCTACATGTGCCTGCACCGACGCTTTCAGCGCGTCAGAGAGTTCGGCATTGTGGAAGGAAAGCTCGAGGGGAATATCCATGCTGTTTCCATTGCTGATGTTACAGGAATGGAAACGTACGGAAGTGCACAGGGTTTCGTCCGACCTATTCGGCAGCCTGCTTCTCGCCCAGCCAGACCGCCAGATCCGTCAGCGCACGCGCACTCATGGCCTGCTTGCGGTCTTTCCCGCGGATTTTGGCCGATTTCGGAAATTCCGGGAATAGTCCGAAATTGACGTTGATGGGCTGGAAGGTGCGGGCATCGGCGCCGCCGGTGATGTGCGAGATCAGGGCGCCCAGCGCGGTGGTCGGTGGCGGCGGCAGATGCGGCGTGCCCAGCAGTTCGGCGGCCGCGAAGCGCCCGGCCAGAAGGCCGATGGCGGCGCTTTCGACATAGCCTTC
>JAPLPI010000004.1 GCA_026400305.1 Alphaproteobacteria bacterium
TTCATCAGGCTGCGGAAGGCAGCGCCTTCCTTATGCATGTCGATGAAAATTTCGCCCAAGCGGCCGTCCTCATATTCGCCGGTGTGCAAATAGACCTTGTGCCCACCCACGATGGCCTTCTGGGTATAGGACTTGCGGCGATGGGGCAGTTTTTCTCGTTCATGGCTGCGCACCTTTTCGATTACGCGCTCCACGATGCGTTCGGTGACCAACTGCTGGGACACGCGCGGCGCTTCGGGCAGCGCGTCGTCTTCTTCCTCGTCGGAAAAGGCGAAGGCCTGGGATGCCAGGGGCTGGCTCAGCTTGGAGCCGTCGCGATACAGGGCGTTGGCCTTCAGGCCTAGCTGCCAGCTCAGCATATAGGCTTCGCCGCATTCGCTGACGGCGGCGCTGTTGGCCATGTTGATGGTCTTGGAGATGGCGCCCGAGATGAAGGGCTGCACCGCCGCCATCATGCGGATATGGGCTTCCACGCTCAGCGAACGCTTGCCGATGCGCCCGCAGGGATTGGCGCAGTCGAACACCAGCAGATGCTGTTCCTTCAGGTAGGGCGCACCTTCCAGGGTCATGGCGCCGCAGACATACATGTTGGCGGCGTCGATATCGGCCTTGGAGAAGCCCAGGGACTTGAGCATGTCGAAGTCGGGCGCATCCAGGGCGGCGGCGTTTAGCGTCAGCACCTGGGTGCAGAACTTGGTGCCGAAGGTGTATTTGTTGAAGACAAAGCGAATGTCGAAGGCCGCTTCCAGCGCCGCCTCGATCTGGTCGATCTGTTCTTCGCCAAACCCCTTGCCGCGCAGGGCGTCGTAATTGATGCGGCCGGAATAGTCTTCCAGCGTGCCATGGCCCACCGCATAGGCGACGATGGCGTCGATCTCCTGGTGGACATAACCCAGGTTTGACAGGGCTTCGGGCACGCAGCGATTGATGATCTTGAAATAGCCGCCACCCGCCAGAGTCTTGAACTTGACCAGTGCGAAGTCCGGCTCCACGCCGGTGGTGTCGCAGTCCATCACCAGGCCGATGGTGCCGGTGGGTGCAATCACGGTGGCTTGGGCGTTGCGGAAGCCATGCTCCTTGCCCAGTTTCAAGGCGTTATCCCATGCCTTTTTGGCGGCTTCGGCCAGCGGGCCGTCGCTGACGGCCTTGTGGTCCAGCGCTACGGGCATGGTCGCTAGCTTCTCATAGCCGGCCGCTTCGCCGTGCGCGGCACGGCGGTGATTGCGTACCACCCGCAGCATGGCGTCCTTGTTGGCGGCATATTCGGGGAAGGAGCCCAGCTCGCCCGCCATTTCGGCCGAGGTGGCATAGGATACGCCCGTCATCAGCGCGGCGATGGCGCCGGCGATGGCGCGGCCTTCGCGGCTGTCATAGGGAACGCCGGCCGACATCAGCAGGCCGCCGATATTGGCATAGCCCAGACCAAGGGTGCGGTAGTCGTAGGATAGCTGCGCGATTTCCTTGGAGGGGAACTGCGCCATCAGTACCGAGATTTCCAGCACGATGGTCCACAGCCGCACGGCATGTTCAAAGGCTACCACGTCGAAGCTCTTAATGCCTTCGCCCTTGCGGAAGGCCATCAGGTTCAGCGACGCCAGGTTGCAGGCGGTGTCGTCCAGGAACATGTATTCGCTGCAGGGATTGGAGGCGCGGATTTCGCCGCCCGACGGGCAGGTGTGCCAGTCATTGATGCTGGTATGGAACTGGATGCCCGGATCGGCGCAGGCCCAGGCGGCGTATGACACCTTGTCCCACAGCTCGCGCGCTTTGATCGTCTTGGCAATCTTGCCGGTGCCGCGATTGGTCAGGTGCCAGTCGCTGTCTTCCAGAACGGCCTTCAGGAAGGCGTCGGTGACGCGCACCGTATTGTTGGAATTCTGGCCGGCCACCGAGGTATAGGCCTCGCTGTCCCAGTCGGTGTCATAGGTGCGGAAGTCGATCTCCTTGAAGCCCTGGCGCGCATAGCTGATGACGCGCTCCACCAGGCTGTCGGGGATCATGGACTTGCGCGCGGCCTTGATCTCGCGGCGCAGGGCGGGGTTCTTCTGCGGGTCGTAGCAGTCGCCGCCCGAGCCTTCGCAATTGACGCAGGCCTTCAGCACCGCCTTCAGGTGCCGCTCGGCCAGCTTGGAACTGGCGACCAAAGCGGCGACCTTCTGTTCCTCGATTACCTTCCAGTTGATGAAATCCTCGATATCGGGATGGTCGATATCCACGATCACCATCTTTGCGGCGCGGCGGGTGGTGCCGCCCGACTTGATGGCCCCTGCGGCGCGGTCACCGATCTTCAGGAAGCTCATCAGGCCCGACGACTTGCCGCCGCCCGAAAGCTTTTCGTCTTCGCCGCGTAAGGGAGAGAAATTGGTGCCGGTACCCGAACCATACTTGAACAGCCGCGCCTCGCGGGTCCACAGATCCATGATGCCGCCTTCATTCACCAGGTCGTCCTTGACGCTCTGGATAAAGCAGGCATGGGGCTGGGGATGTTCGTAGGCCGAGGTCGACTTGGTCAGCCGCCCGCTCTTGTGATCGACATAGTAATGGCCCTGGCCGGGGCCATCGATGCCGTAGGCCCAGTGCAGGCCGGTATTGAACCATTGCGGACTGTTGGGGGCGCACTTCTGCGACGCTAGCATGTGGCAGAGTTCGTCATAGAAAGCCCGGGCATCGGCTTCACCGTCGAAATAGCCGCCCTTCCAGCCCCAATAGGCCCAGGTTCCGGCTAGGCGGTCGAATACATGCTTGGCGGATTTCTCGCCGGTGGTTTCCTTGGTGTCCTTGGCGGCGGCGCGCTTCCACAGGAACTCGGGCACGCCTTCCTCGGCGAGGGGCTTCAGGGTCTTGGGCACGCCCGCCTTGCGGAAATACTTCTGGGCCAGCACGTCGGCGGCCACTTGGCTCCAGGCCTCCGGTACTTCGATGTCGGTTTGGCTGAAGACGATCGAGCCGTCCGGGTTGCGGATCTCGCTGGCGGCGCCCTTGAAGGCGATGCCCTCGTAAGGCGAATGACCCTCGACCGTGAAATGACGGTTAATGCGCATGGAGAGTACCCCGGAAAAAGGATGTTTGGACGGCCCCAGCCCCTCAGGAGCTTCCATTTTTGGGGCAGTTTCCAGCCCGCGGGGGAACTCCCTGCGGCCGGTCGCCGTTGCCAGATATGGTGGTCTGAAGAGGTGACTGGCCCAAAGTATGGACACGTAGGACATGGGGCTGCAAGCGAATAGTGGTTAGGAAAGGCTTAACCACCAGCTGTAGTAGGCGGGGAACTGCCCAAAAAGCCGCGAGTCAAGCGGACCTCGGATTAAGACGCTGAAATATTTTTCGCGCCATTTCATCACAGGGTCACGCCGGCCTTGGGACGGTTTGGGGATAAATGAAAATACCCGAGTCTGGCGCAGCGCAGCATTGGCGAAGCGGCCGCCCGCGCCCTATACTCCGCCCGAATCTTCAACAGCGTTTAGGTATGCTTTTCTCCTGGTGGAAGTCGCAGACGCTTGGGACATGGCTCCAGACCAAGCTGTCCGGAAATGCCGTGGGAACCGACGATTTCGGCAACCGCTATTACCAGAACAAGGACGGCTCGCGCCGCTGGGTCATCTATAACGGCACCGTCGAGGCCAGCCGCGTGCCCCCCGACTGGCATGGCTGGATGCACCACACCTATGCCGAGCCCCCGACCCGCGCACCGTTCAAGGCCCGCGGCTTCGAGCAGCCGCACCGGCCCAATCTCACCGGCACCGAGGGTGCCTACAAGCCCGGCGGCAGCCTTTCCAAGGGCGGGGCGCGGCCGCCCGCCACCGGCGATTACCAGGCCTGGAAGCCGGACTGAGTTATGAGCGCGCGCGGCATGCAACAGAACAATATCGCCGAAACATTGATCGGCGCGGCGATGGTCGTGGTGGCGATTTCCTTCCTGGCGTTCGGCTATATGCGCACTGGCAGCGGCAGCCTGTCGGGCTATGAGATCAACGCCAAGCTGGCCAAGGTGGACGGGCTGTCGGTGGGCACCGATGTGCGCCTGTCCGGCATCAAGATCGGCACCGTGACGGCGCTGACCCTGGACCCGAAGAATTATCTCGTCACCGTGCACATGAACATCCGCGACGACGTCAAGCTGCCGACGGATTCCTCGGTGCTGGTGACCCAGGCCGGTTTCCTGGGCGGCCAGTATCTGTCGATCACGCCCGGCGGCGACGACAAGATGATGACCGCGGGCGCCTTCTTCGAAAGCGCGCAAGGTTCGATCGATGTGATGAACCTGGTGGGCCGTTTTGCCACCGGCGCCAACACTTCCAACCAGCCGCCCGCGCCCAAGCCCAAGCCCAAGGCGCCTGATCCAGGCGACGGTCCGTGAAGAAATTTCTGCTCGCGCTGTTACCGCTCGGCGTTGCTGCCGCGGCGCTGGCGCAGACCATTCCCAATCCGCCGCCATCCACCACCGGGCCTGGCGCTCCGGCGCAGACTGCGCCTGCTTCCAAGGCATCACTTCCTGCGCAGGCATTAGCAGGCGCGCTCGCCGCCGATGCGCATGCCGCGCCGCCGACCCCGCCCCAGGGCGGCACCCAGCTGATGCTGCGCGGGCTGGACAAGATCACCGGCCGGCCCACCGCCATCACCGCGCCCATCGGCAAGCCGGTACGTTTCGCCACCCTGACCATCACGGCGCGCTTCTGCTATTCCCCCCCCGCCAGCGAGACGCCGGAAACCACCGCCTTTGTGCAGATCGAGGATCACCGTCCCGACCAGCCGGCGCGCCGCGTCTTCTCGGGCTGGATGTACGGTTCCAGCCCCGGCCTGAACGGGGTGGAGCATCCGCTCTATGACGTGTGGGCGATCTCTTGCAACAACGCGCCGGCGCCGGCCCTGGCCGCGAACACCTCCACCGCGCCGGTCAAGGTGAAGGCGCCGGAGTCGTCCGACAAGGAAGGGATCCAGGTGCTGCCCGAAGGCTCTGGGCAGTAGCCTAGAAGAACGGCCAGATCGCGTCGCGG
>JAPLPI010000410.1 GCA_026400305.1 Alphaproteobacteria bacterium
AACAAGATTGACTTGGTGGACTATGATCAGAAGGTCTTCGACAGCATCGTCGCAGATTTTCATAGCTTCTCAGCGAAGCTGAACTTTTCGAGCCAAGTCGCCATCCCGCTGTCGGCGCGCTACGGCGTTAACGTCATAGAAAAATCAGAGCAGACGCCGTGGTACAGCGGCCCCACGCTTTTGGCTCATCTTGAAGTGGTGGATGTGGACACCGCGCTTGCCGATACGCCATTCCGCTTACCGGTGCAGTGGGTCAACCGGCCCAATTTAGATTTCCGCGGCTTCTGCGGCACTATTGCCGGCGGACGCGTTAGGCCCGGCGACACTGTAACGGTTGCTAAGTCGGGCAAGTCCAGCACGGTGACCCGCATTGTCACAATGGATGGTGATAAGCAGGAGGCCGTTGCTGGAGATGCTATTACGCTAACCCTGGCCGATGAAGTCGATATTAGCCGTGGCGATGTTTTGGCTGCGCCCGAAAGCCGTCCCAGTGTCTCCGACCAGTTCGCCGCCCACCTGTTGTGGATGGCCGATGAAGAACTTCTGCCTGGCCGCCAGTATCTCTTAAAGCTGGGCGCCGCCACCGTGCCCGCCGCGGTCTCCGGCCTCAAGCACAAGGTCGACATTAATACACTGGACAGTCATGCCGCAAAAACCTTAGCGCTCAATGAAGTTGGCTACGCCAATTTCTCGCTGTCCCAGCCCCTGGCCTTCGACGCCTACCGTAATAATCGCGATACCGGAGGCTTCATCCTAATAGACCGCGTTACCAATGCCACAGTTGGCGCTGGGATGGTCGACTTCTCATTGATGCGGGCCACCAATGTTCACTGGCAGGCGCTGGATGTGAACAAGCAGACGCGTAGTCAGATGAAGGGCCAGAAGCCCGCCATCCTGTGGTTCACTGGATTGTCTGGCTCTGGAAAATCTACAATTGCTAATCTCGTAGAAAAGCAGCTCACCGCGGAGGGCAAGCACACCTACTTATTAGATGGGGACAATGTCCGCCACGGCCTGAACAAGGACTTAGGCTTCACCGATTCCGACCGGGTAGAAAATATCCGCCGCGTGGGCGAGGCCGCAAAATTGTTTGTGGATGCCGGACTGATTGTCCTGACTGCCTTCATCTCACCCTTCCGCTCCGAGCGCCGCATGGCGCGCGAGCTGGTTGGCAGTGATGAGTTCTTGGAGGTGTTTATCGATACCCCCATTGAAATCTGTATGCAGCGCGACCCCAAGGGCCTCTATGAAAAGGCTAGAGCGGGTTCGATCAAGAACTTCACCGGTGTGGATAGTCCCTACGAGGCTCCGGAGGAACCGAATCTGATTATTAAGGCAGCGGAGGCCACCCCTGAAGTTCATGCCCAGGCCATCGTGGCGTATCTGCGCGCGCATGGATATCTAGGCTGAGGCCGGGTTTTCCTGCCTGAGCTTGGGGATTTGGGGTGCTAGCCTTGTAGGGCAGATGGCTTTATATCGGCATCCCTGACAATGCCGACGGAACACAACCCATGAAGACTATCGAAAATTTTGACCGCATCGGCGAGGAAAATGCCTTTGCCATTTTGGCCCGCGCCAATGCATTGGCCGCCCAGGGCAGGGACATCATTAATCTGGGAATTGGCCAGCCTGATTTTCGCACGCCCGAGCACATCTCTGAGGCCGCGATCCAGGCGATCAAGGACGGCCACCATGGCTACACGGCGGCCACCGGCATTCCGGTTCTGCGTGAGGCGGTCAGCGCCGACTTACACAAAAGATACGGCGTGGAGGTTTCCCCTGAAACTGTGATGATCATGCCGGGCGGAAAGCCCACCATGTTCATGTCGATCCTGATGTTCGGAAAGCCGGGGGTTGAGATTATGTATCCAGATCCTGGCTTCCCTATCTACCGCTCCATGATCGAATATACCGGCGCCACGCCCGTGCCGATCCCGATCCGCGAAGAAAATGGCTTTGCCTTCTCTGCGCAGGAAACTTTAGGCCTGATCACAGATAAGACCCGCTTGATCATCATTAACTCGCCAGCCAATCCAACTGGCGGCGTCACACCCAAGGTTGAAGTCGACGAGTTCGTCGCCGGCATGGACAAGTGGCCCGAAGTCGCGATCATGTCGGATGAGATCTACGATCAGCTGATCTATGACGGGCAGGAGAATGTCACGCTGCTGAAGTACCCCTCGATCCGCGACCGTCTTATCTTGCTGAATGGCTGGTCCAAGACCTATGCGATGACAGGCTGGCGGCTGGGCTATGCGGTGTGGCCGGGTAAGCTCTACAATTATGCCCGTAAGCTGTCGGTGAACCTGCACTCCTGCGTCAACGCGCCGACCCAATATGCCGGCCTCGCCGCACTCACTGGCCCGCAAGATGCAGTCGCCCACATGCGCACTGAGTTCGACAAGCGCCGCAAGGTGATCGTTGAGGAATTGAATAAACTGCCCGGGGTTTCTTGCATAATTCCGGCGGGCGCCTTCTATGCATTTACAAACGTGAAGGATACGGGCTGGACGGCCAAGCCATTGGTCAATGCTCTTTTAGACGAGACCGGTGTGGCGCTGATCGGTGGGCTAGACTTTGGCATTCTGGGTGAAGGCTATATCCGCGTCTCCTACGCTAACTCGACCGAAAATATTCTCAAGGCGCTTGGCCGCATTGGTGATTTCTTGGCATCTCGCAAGGCGGGCTAGGAGCCTAGGCTTGGGCCGGAGCAACTAAAATGAAAACGATCAATGCCGTCCTGTTTGATTGTGACGGTGTCCTGGTCGACAGCGAAGTGATTTCGCTGGAGGTTGAGATAGCCATGCTGGGCGAGCTGGGTCTTGTCTTTGAGCGTGATGATTATCTCACTCGCTTTATGGGACTTTCCACCGACGCCTATCACGCGGCCATAGACGCGGAGGGACTGAAACAGCTCGGCCGGCCCGTGTCTGCTGTTATCCGCCAGTCTGACAGACTGCGCCAGGAGATGGTCGCGCGTCTGACCGAGGTGCCAGGAACTACCAAGGCCGTTTCGGCGGTCACGCTGCCTAAAGCTATAGCCAGCTCCGGCTCACTGGAGGGACTGCAGCGTAAATTGACCCGCACTGGTCTGTGGGACCTATTCGCACCGCACATTTATTCCGCCGACCATGTGCGGGAGGCCAAGCCCGCACCTGATATTTTCTTGTATGCGGCCAAGGCACTGGGTGTTGATCCAGAAGATTGCTTGGTAATTGAGGACAGTATTCACGGTGTCACCGCAGCACTGGCCGCGGGCATGACAGTGTGGGGATTTCTGGGCGGAGGCCACGCCGACGAGGCGATGGGCGGCCGGCTCATGTCGGCGGGTGCTGCGCGCGTCGTGCGCGATTGGCCCCAGGCCTCAATTCTTCTGGCAGACCTCAACCGGTAAGTTGAAAGTCAACTGATCTGTGGGTGCCGTTTAGGCCCCATTTTCTTACTGAGTTACGCCCAGTAGGTGCCTTCAGCAGTAGTACTGCCTAAACCAGTCCACAAATTTTGGGATGCCAACGCTAATCGGTGTCTTGGGATCAAAGCCTAGGTCGCGTGTGGCGGCGGCGATGTCGGCGTAGGTCGTGGTCACATCGCCGGGGTGCATCGGCGCCATCTCCAGAAAAGCCTTCTTGTTCAGGGCCGTTTCGATTTCAGCGATGAAGGTGGTGAGTTTTTCGGATTTGTGATTTCCCAGATTGTAAATCGCATGCGGGGGACTTCCGGCTGCTGGTCTATCCAGTGCGCGCAGAACGCCGTCCACAATGTCGTCGATAAAAGTGAAATCGCGCCACATCTCGCCGTGATTGAAGACTTGTATTGGTTTTCCCGCTGATATTGCTTTGGCAAACAACATGGGCGCCATGTCGGGGCGGCCCCATGGGCCGTAGACTGTAAAAAATCTCAGGCCTGTGGCTGGGACGCCATAAAGGTGTGCGTAGCTATGACTGAATAGTTCATCGGCCCGCTTGGTCGCGGCGTAGAGCGAGTTTGGATGATCCACCGCATCGCCCACCGTAAAGGGTGTCTTTGTGTTGGCACCATAGACTGATGATGAACTGGCATAGACAAAATGCTTTAGTGCACTCAGTGTCCGCGCCAGCTCCAGCATGACTACCTGGCCCATGACGTTGGCAGTGACATAGGCGTAGGGGTTTTCGAGGCTGTAACGCACACCAGGCTGTGCTGCTAAATGCACGATGCCATCGATGCCGTGGACGTCCGCCCCCAGTTTTAGCATCTTGTTGCGGTCAGAAATGTCGATCTGTTGAAAATGAAAATTGGGTTGTGGTGTCAGTTGAGCCAGGCGGGCCTGCTTCAACGCGACATCATAATAGTCTGACAGATTGTCCACGCCGATCACGGTGTCTCCGCGCGCCAAGAGGGCGTTAGCGACGGCGCCGCCAATAAATCCAGCTGCTCCGGTTACTAGGACTTTTGCCATGAAAATGTCTCAAATACTTCAGAGCGAAGATCGCTTGGGGTAATATTGGGGTCAACTGCTTATTTGAATCAGGCTGAAGGCTGAACTTGGGTAGCAAAGGTGTTGCTAAAGAGGCTTCAGGCACCACGCAAATTTTTGATATTGGATAGATACCAGCGATAGGTGTCCGCAATTCCTTCCTTGAGGCCAATCTTAGATTGCCAGGATTGTGATGTCTTCGCCGGCGCCGACATTAATATGGTCTTCGCCGGAATAGTTCTTCATCAGGTAGACAAGCGCATCGGCGCAGTCATCTACATGTAAGAATTCTCGGCGCGGCTTTCCACTGCCCCAGATACCTATTTCCTGTAAGCCGGCTGTCTTTGCCTCATGCGCTTTCCGTAGGAGTGCTGGAAGTACATGGCCTCTTACGAGATTAAAATTGTCGCCGGGGCCATAGAGATTTGCTGGCATTGCAGATATAAAATCACAGCCATATTCGCGGCGATAGGCTTGCGCCATCTTTAGTCCTGCAATTTTTGCTACCGCGTACCACTCGTTAGTAGGCTCCAGAAAACCGCTGAGTAGTGCTTCTTCTTTTACAGGTTGCGGCGCCAATTTTGGGTAGATGCAGACGGAGCCGAGAAACTGAACTTTTGATACGCTAAATTTGCGTGCAGCCTCGATGATGTTGACTTCAATTGACAGATTGTCGTGTATGAATTCTGCAGGATAGTTTTCGTTGGCAAAAATTCCACCCACTTTCGCGGCGGCCAGAAAAATAGCGTCGGGCTTGTTAGTGGAAATCCAGTTCTCTACCGGTTCTTGGCGACACAAATCGAGTTCCGCGCGACTGATCGTGAGTATTTCGCAGTTCTCCGATTGAAGCCGTCGTACCAGCGCGCTTCCGACCATGCCGCGATGGCCCGTCACCCAGATCCGTTTGCCCGACAGCGGAAATATAGCCTCAGTCATGTGGCATATTTCTGAATTCCTGTTCCATAGTTTTGAGGTCAGCGGCCACCATTTCGCTCACCAATTGATCGAAACTAGTTTCTGGTTTCCAGCCTAAAGTTGCACGGGCCTTTCTGGCGTCACCGATTAACCTGTCTACTTCTGTAGGGCGGAAATATCGCGGATCTATGCGTACTAGAACTTTTCCACTTTTTGCATCAACTGCCGTTTCCTCTGTCCCCTTGCCAGACCAGATTAGACTTAATCCGGTCTTAGAGAATGCGCGGTCCACGAACTCGCGTACCGTGTTTCCTTCGCCAGTGGCCAGAACATAATCGTCTGGTGCCTGTTGCTGCAGCATGGCCCACATGCCTTGCACATAGTCGCGGGCATGCCCCCAGTCACGTACGGCATCTAGGTTTCCCAGATACAGGCATTCTGTCCGCCCCAAGGCGATGGCGGCGACGGCGCGGGTGATCTTCCGGGTGACGAAAGTCTCGCCCCTGAGAGGGCTTTCATGGTTGAACAGAATGCCGTTGGAGGCATGGATGCCATAGGCCTCGCGGTAATTTACAGTTACCCAGTAAGCATAGAGCTTGGCTGCGCCATAGGGCGAGCGTGGATAGAAAGGTGAAGCCTCCGACTGCGGGCAGTGTGTTGTCTTGCCGTACATTTCTGACGTCGATGCCTGGTAGAAGCGGGTTCGCTCTGCCATTCCTAGCAGTCGGATCGCTTCTAGGAGCCGCAATGTGCCCAGGCCATCGGCATTAGCAGTATATTCTGGAGTCTCGAAGCTGACCTGCACATGGGATTGCGCCGCAAGATTGTAGATCTCGTCCGGCTGTGTCTCCTGAACAATACGTATGAGATTGGTGGCATCTGTAAGATCCCCAAAATGCAGGACTAACCGTGGGTCCGTCTCGTGCGGATCTTGGTAGAAGTGATCTATGCGGCCGGTATTGAAGGAAGAGGAGCGCCGCTTGATACCATGGACACGGTAGCCTTTTGCCAGCAGAAACTCGGTCAGGTAGGCACCGTCCTGGCCGGTGATGCCTGTGATGAGCGCTGTTTTGGGATCATTTCTCGTCAAGAACTTCTCCCAACGCTGACATACTGAAATCCAGCCTCTGCCATTTGCGCGGGCCGGTAGACATTGCGCAAATCTACCATCACGGGGGATTTGAGGGCCGCCTTTGCGCGTGGAAGATCCAGTGCACGAAACTCGTTCCATTCCGTCAGTAGGACGACTCCGTCAGCGCCTGTAAGCGCCTCATAGGCATTGCTGCAGTAGGTGAGTGTTAGGTGCTTGGCCGCCTCCTTGTGCCCCTCAGGGTCAAAGGCGCGGATCGTGGCGCCGGCTTCTTGCAGGTAGGGCAGGATGACTAGGCTGGGGGCATCGCGCATGTCGTCAGTGTTTGGTTTAAAAGTCAGGCCCAGAACTGCGATGGTCTTACCTTTTACCCCGCCAAATGCCGCCTCAATCTTTTTGGCCATGTCCAGTTTTCGTCTATCATTGACGGCTACCACGGCTTCGACGATGCGGGACGGCGCGCCCAGCTCGCTGGCAGTCCTGATGAGTGCGAGTGTATCTTTGGGAAAGCAGCTGCCCCCGTAGCCGGGGCCGGCATTAAGAAACTTCTTTCCGATGCGCCCATCCAGTCCGATGCCGCGCGCGACATCCTGCACGTCCCCGCCCACTTTCTCGCAGATATCTGCCATCTCATTGATGAACGTGATCTTGGTGGCGAGGAAGGCATTGGCGGCATACTTGATAAGCTCGCTGGTCTCGCGGCCTGTAAAGAGGATGGGGGTCTCGTTGAGGAAAAGCGGTCGGTAGACTTCACGCATAACGTCGCGGGCGCGCTCGGTGTCGCAGCCGATGACTACTCGGTCCGGCCTGCGGAAGTCTTCGATCGCAGATCCTTCGCGCAAAAACTCTGGATTGGAGGCCATGTCGAACTGGGCGTCAGGCCGTGTCGCCTTGATGATTTTTTCAATCGCGCGGCTGGTGCCAACTGGCACCGTCGACTTGGTTACTATGACGGTGTAGCCGGTTAGTGCCTTCGCGATTTCTTCGGCGGCCGCGTAGACGTAAGTGAGATCGGCGTGGCCATCCCCGCGGCGGCTGGGTGTGCCCACGCCGATGAAAATCACCTCTGCGTTTGAAACAGCCTCTTTCAGGTCTGTTGTGAAGGACAGTCTTCCAGACTTTGCGTTGGCTGCGACAATCTCAACTAGGCCGGGTTCGTAGATCGGAATGCCGCCCTGCGTGAGGGTCGCGATCTTGGCGGGATCTTTGTCCACGCAAATGATCTGGTGACCAAATTCTGACAGGCAGGCCCCGGAAACAAGTCCGACATATCCCGTCCCGATCATCGCAATGCGCATACAGTCTCCTAGATAATTGCTTTGTTCTGACGTGAAAAAGGCGCGAATTCAAGGTACGGTATTTACTTAAATATTTCTCATGATAACAGAAGGTTATAACCCCCCGCAGCGATAGAAATTCCTAGACTGGCTGGGTGTGTTGGGCGCGGGGTCGATTGGCTGAGGGCCCTTTAGTCCTGGAGCAGGCCTGTCACATATTCGCCCAGTGCGAGTGACGCGGTTAGGCCCGGCGATTCAATGCCAAATAAGTTCACCAATCCGGGCAGGCCGTGCACCGCGGGGCCATCAATACGAAAATCAGCATTGGGTTCAGATTTTCCGCAAAGCTTTGGTCGCACGCCGGCATAGTCCGCCGTGAGCATGTCTTGGCGTATGCCTGGCCACCAGCGTTTGATGAGGGACGTAAATTTTGCAGTCACGCCGGGCGACACGGCGTAGTCTATTGCTGCGGGGTCGCTGCCCTCCAGCCACTCCACATCCGGCCCAAAGCGGGCCCGTCCCCCCATGTCGAGCGTCACGTGCACGCCCAGTCCGCCGGGCTCTGGCACGGGGTAGACTAGATGATGGAAGGGCGACTTTACTGATAGGGCGGCATAATTTCCCTTGGCCAGGTGAAGGGCGGGGATATCCGTCAGTCCCTCGGTAAGTCCTGCCACACTCTGTGCCCAAAGGCCCGCGGCATTGACCAGTAGGTTTGTTTCCAGCTCTATGTCTTCGCCGTCGCTAGTCACTGAGAGTGTCCAGCCATTGCCGGCCCGCGCAA
>JAPLPI010000219.1 GCA_026400305.1 Alphaproteobacteria bacterium
GTGCCGGGCAAGATCACCTTCGGCACCGGCAATGACTGGCTGGAGCTGGGTGGCTCGGGCATGGTCCATCGTAAGGTGCTGGAAAATTGCGGCATCGATGCCACGCAATATTCTGGCTTTGCCTTCGGCTTTGGCCTGGACCGCATGGCGATGCTGAAATACGGCATGCCCGACATACGCAGCTTCTTTGAAACGGACCTGCGCTGGCTGAAGCATTACGGCTTCCAGCCGTTGGATATTCCCACGCTCGATGGTGGGCTGAGCCGATGAAATTCACCCTGAGCTGGCTCAAAGAGCATCTGGATACCGATGCGACGCCGGAAGAAATCGGCGCACGCCTGACGTCCATCGGCCTGGAAGTGGAAAGCGTCACCGATCCGAGCGCGGGCCTGAAAGACTTCATCGTCGGCGAGGTGATCACCGCCGAAAAGCACCCCAATGCCGACAAACTGCGCCTGTGCAGCGTCAGCGACGGCAAGGACACGTTGCAGATCATCTGCGGCGCGCCCAATGCGCGGGCCGGGATCAAGGTGGTGCTGGCACGGCCCGGCACCGTGATCCCCGCCACCGGCGACGCACTGAAGATCGGCAAGATCCGCGACGTAGAATCACGCGGCATGATGTGCAGCGCCCGCGAGTTGCTGCTGGGTGAAGATCATGACGGCATCATCGAGCTGACGTCCGGCGCCAAGGCTGGCGCCCCCGTCGTGGCGGCGCTGGTGGAAGCAGGCCTTCTCGCTAACGATCCCCTCTTCGATGTCTCCATCACCCACAATCGCGGCGACGCGGCATCGGTGTTCGGCATCGCGCGCGACCTGGCGGCCAGCGGTCTTGGCAAGCTCAAGACCGAGGAGGTCCAGCCGGTGGCGGGCAAATTCCCTTCGCCCAAGACGATCACCCTGGATTTCACGCCGGAGAATAAGGACGCCTGCCCGATCTTTGCCGGCCGGCTGATCCGCGGCGTCAAGAACGGCCCCGCGCCGCAATGGGTGCAAGATCGATTGAAGTCGATAGGCATGAAGTCCATCTCGGCGCTAGTGGATGCCACCAACCTGATCGCCCAGGACCGCGGCCGCCCGCTGCATGTGTTCGACGCCGACAAGCTGAGCGGCAACCTGCATGCCCGCATGGCGCAGGATCATGAACAAGTACTGGCGCTGGACGACAAAACCTATGTGCTGGACACCGGCACCATTGTTATCGCCGATGACAGCTATGCGCGCGCCATCGCCGGCATCATGGGCGGGCTGGATACGGGCAGCTTTGAAGACACCAGGAATGTGTTCCTGGAATCGGCCTGGTTCGATCCGGCGCGTATCGCGCGCGCGGGCCGCAAGCAGGCCATCATTTCTGACGCGCGCTATCGTTTCGAACGCGGCGTGGACCCGCAATTCGTTCTTCCGGGCCTGGAACTTTGCACCCAGTTGATCCTGGAATGGTGCGGCGGTGAAGCCAGCGATGTTGTCATCGCCGGCGCCTTGCCGCCGCCGCACAGGCCGATCACTTTCGACCCGGCGCTGGTACAGAGCTTTGGCGGCGTTGTCGTGCCGCGCGAAAAGATCATTTCGATCCTTCAGGATCTGGGTTTCGTGGTCGAAGATCACGGCACGCTCCAGGTCGTGCCACCGTCTTGGCGCCATGATGTGGATGGCCCCGCCGACCTTGTGGAAGAAGTGGTGCGCATTTACGGCCTGACCGATGTGCCGTCGGTACCGCTGGCGCACAACAATGCCGTGCCCGCGCCGGTCCTGTCCAAATTCCAGCGCCGCACCCGCGCCGCCCGCCGCGCCATTGCGTCACGCGGCTTCAACGAGTGCGTGACATTCTCCTTCATCCCCCGCGAACAGGCTGCTTTGTTCGGCGGCGGCGATGATGCGCGCCAGCTGTCCAACCCCATCGCCTCCGACCTCGACGCGCTGCGTCCCTCCATTCTGCCCTCCTTGCTGGCGGCCGCGTCACGCAATGCCGCGCGCGGCTTTGCCAATCTGCAGTTGTTCGAGATCGGCGCTACTTTCGACAGCGGCATGCCGGTAGCGCAGAAGACCGTCGCCGCCGCCATTCGCACCGGCCACGCCGAACGCCACTGGCAGAAGAGCGAAGGCACGTCAGGCCTGTTTCAGGTGAAGGCCGATCTGCTGGCCGCGCTGGAGGCCATCACCGGCGCGCCCTTGGCCGCGCCGATCACCCAGGGCGCCCCCGGCACGTATCATCCGGGCCGCAGTGGCACGATAGCGATGGGACCCAAGGTCATTGCCCAGTTCGGCGAGCTGCATCCCAAGGTTCTAGCGGCGTTCGATCTGAAAGGGCCAGCCGTCGGATTTGAAATCTTCCTGGACGCCATCCCAGACCCCAAATCCAAGGGCGGCAAGGACAAGCCGCTGTTCGCGCCTTCGCCCTTCCAAGCTATCGAGCGC
>JAPLPI010000437.1 GCA_026400305.1 Alphaproteobacteria bacterium
AAAATGGTCGGAGCGGCTGGATTCGAACCAACGGCCCTTAGCTCCCAAAGCTAATGCTCTACCAGGCTGAGCTACGCTCCGATCAGCCTTAAGGGATTACACGCTGGGGGGAAGGGCGTCAATTAACCTCGGAAATCAGTCCGGAAAACAGCAGCGGCCAGTATTTCCCGGTCAGAGTGAACAGTCCTGTGGTGGGGTCATAGGCCACGCCATTGGGGATGAAATTGGGATCGGAATCGATAGCGTCGCGGTCGATCTTAGCCATGCGCGCCCGCAGCGGCTTCAAATCCACCCGCGCCTCGACACAGCCGGTGACGGGCGAAATCTTCACCAGGTCCCAGTCCTCGAAGACATTCGCCCAGATGAAGCCTTGCGCATATTCCAGCTCGTTGATGTTTTCCAGGAAGCGCCCCCCACTCAGGACCTTCAGCGTGCGTATGGTGGAGAAATCATGCGGCGACAGGAAGAACAGCCGACTGGAGCCATCGGACGCGATCAGCTGTGTTTCGTCATGGGTCAGGCCCCAGCCTTCGCGCGGGTTCTTCAGTTCCGGCAAACGGCGCATCGTCGCTTCGTCGAACACGATCACCCGGCCTTCGCGCCAAGTCATCTGGTAGAGCTTGCCACCCAAGAAGGTCATGCCTTCCCCGAAATAGGTCTTGCCGGCATTCACCAGGCTCGAAACATGGCCCGTTGCCGGATCGATGCGGTTGATTCGGCTGTCGCCGAAGAAATCGCCGGTCGATTCCCACAGCGCGCCGTCACGGAACTCCAGTCCTTCGGTGAAGCCCACCGCGTCGCGGCGAATTTCCTTTTCCACATGGAAGGCCAGCGGTCTGGGAAGGGGGCATTTTTCGGCTGCCAAAACGACATTGGGCAAAAGCAGCAGGAAAAAAGCCAGGGCGCGCATAATGGGTTTATTGCCAGCCACAAGGGCCAAAAGCAATTCAGCTACCCAGCACCGCGATATCGGCGACCAGCTCACCCTTCGGACCGTCGCCGACCCGGACTTTGACGTTCTGGCCTTCCGCCAATTCGCGCACATTACAGCGGCGCAAGGTTTCAATATGGATGAAGATGTCGGGCGTGCCAGCTCCGCGGCTGACAAAGCCGTACCCCTTGGCGCGGTTGAACCACTTCACGATGACATCAAAAGCGGGGCCTTTGGACTCGGCGACATAGCTCGGTGCGGCGGCAGGCGCCGATGGCATCACCTGGGCGGTGGAATTGTCGAGGCTGATAATCTTGCTGGCCTGCAGGCCGCGCGGGCCCTTTACGGCTTCGCACACCACAGAGGCGCCTTCGACCGCCTGGCCGAATCCAAATTGTTGTAAGCAGGTCTGGTGCAACAGGATATCGCCCGCGCCCGGCGGCACGCTGAGCGTGATGAAGCCATATCCTTTATGGGTGTCGAACCATTTGATCTGACCTGTAACGGTCAGCGCCCCGATATCAATCTCCAGTCCACTTCCCGCACTGTGAGCAGAATTTTCCACTATCCTGCCCCAATGGAACCCGCCCGAAAAGGGGGACCTCCCAAGTCTGGCTAAACGTCTATTCCGGCTTTAGGAAATCCTCATGGCGCCACCCTGGCTGTTTGGGCAGGCCGGGGTACTGTCCATCCTGATGCTTCTGCTGGTGCTTTCGTCCTGAAAGGCGCTCCCAACGCCGATTTCTTTTTATGAGTAAATCACCGAGACTGATCCAACTGACAAGGTTTAAGACAAACCTTTGTTTGCATGGGGTGGTGCGGTGCCTTCTAAATTGCGGCTTATGATCAAGGAAGAAGCCAAGCCGCACATCCTGTTGGTTGAGGATGCACGCGATATTCGCGAGCCTCTGGCGCGCTATCTGCGGGAGCACAGCTACCGGGCCACCACGGCCCAGGATGCGGCCAGCGCCCGCAAGGTGATGAATGGCGCCGCCATCGACCTGGTGGTGCTGGATATCATGATGCCGGGCGAAGACGGCCTGTCGCTGTGCCGCTTCATCCGCGAGACCACGCAAATTCCCGTGATCCTGCTCACCGCCCGCGGCGAGGAAGTCGACCGCATCATCGGGCTTGAGATGGGCGCCGACGATTACATCGCCAAGCCTTTTTCGCCCCGCGAACTGATCGCGCGTATCACCGCAGTTTTGCGCCGCACCCAGGCCCTGCCGCCGCGGCTGCAGCCGCCGGGCGCAGAACGGGTGCGCTTTGGCGAATGGATTCTGGATACGGGCCAGCGCGAATTGATCGGGTCCGATGGCGTGGCCCTGCCCCTGTCCAGCGGGGAATTCCGCCTGCTCTCGGCCCTGCTGGAGCGGCCTAAGATCGCGTTGACCCGCAACCAGCTTCTGGACCTGACCAAGGGCCGCGACGCCGAACTGTTCGACCGCTCGATCGACAACCATGTCAGCCGCCTACGCAAGAAAATAGAACCGGACCCTAAAAATCCGCGCTATATTAAGACCGTCTGGGGAGGCGGGTACGTCTTCGCGATGGATCCGGAAATGGCGTGACGGCGAATGCCGCCGCAAGCCGAAAAGGGCTGTGATGCGCTTCAAATTCTGGCCAAGAACGCTCCGTATTCAGCTCGTCCTGGTGGTCGCCTGCGCGGTCGCGATATCCAATATCGGTGTCGCCTTTTATTTCTACAAAAACAGTGAATCCCAGGCGCGCAATTTCACCAATGATCGCATCGTGGACCGCGCGGTCGCCGTAGCCGCCACCGTCAGCCAAGTGACGCCGCAATCGCGCCTGGTGGTGATGCGTTTCATGAGCCAGCCCACCTGGCGCTTTCGCGAGATCAAGCTTGGCTATGACACAAAGCCCATGACGGCCGAGGAACAGGCGCTCGCAAAACGGATCGCCGACGCGCTGCCCGAGCATCACCCGCGCAAGAAGGCGGTGGTCGTCCATCTGCATGAAGCCATGGGCAATATCCCGGAAGCACTACGCCCGGTAAACGCACCCTCCGCTGCCCCCGGCACGGATGTGGTTCAGACCATCGTGCCGATCGATGCGCATAGCGTTGTGAGCGGG
>JAPLPI010000276.1 GCA_026400305.1 Alphaproteobacteria bacterium
CTGTATGGCGCCAATGACCAGGTCATTCCGGCGGGCCCCACCCAGGCAGTGATCGCGGGCCTGGGAACCAAGGCCACCGTCCGGAAATATGCGCATGGCTATCATATGCTGCTGCGCGACCTGGAGGGCGAAGCGGTGGACAAGGATGTGGCGGACTGGGTCACATCCGGCGGCAACAAATAGCCGCCTCGACCGTTACCACTCCGGAACCCTTTCGGAGCACAAAGATGGCCCATCCCCAGAACGATCTGCGCAACGGCAAGCCGGGCGGCGACGCCAACACCAACGCCAAGCTGGCCGGTCACACCGATCAGGTGATGCCGACCTCGTCCAAGCAGGAACATGCCGTTAATCCGGGTGTCGGCTCCAAGGCCGGCGTGGCCGAGGGCCAGGTCACCAAGTCCAATTGAGTATACTTAGCCGCTTTTCCAGCTAAGTCCGCCCTTTGCGGGCGGCACGGGGATGGCGATATGCTTTCCAGGCGGGAAGCATTTCGCCTCCCCGTTTTTGTTTGGGCTGGGAAAATGCCGCAAGTCTGGCCTGCCTTCGACTGGGCCGATCCGCTGTTGCTGGAAGCCTCGCTGCGCGAGGAAGAAAAGATGGTGCGCGATACCGCGCGCGGCTTTGCGCAAGGCCGGCTGATGCCCAAGGTGAGGGACATGCACCGGGAGGAAAGCTTTGACCCGGGCATCCTGAATGAAATGGGCGCGCTGGGCCTTCTGGGTAGCACGCAGGAAGAATTCGGCGGCGTCTCGCCGGTGGCTTATGGATTGATCGCGCGGGAAGTGGAGCGGGTGGATTCAGCGTTCCGTTCTTCGCTGTCGGTACAGTCCAGCCTGGTGATGCATCCCATCCATGAATTCGGCAGCGATTCGCAAAAGAAAAAATATCTGCCCAGGCTTGCGTCGGGCGAATGGATCGGCTGCTTCGGCCTGACCGAGCCGGAAGCGGGCTCCGATCCCGGCGCCATGCAATCCAGGGCCGTCAAGACGGCGGACGGCTTTGTCCTGAACGGCACCAAGAGCTGGATCACCCATGCTCCGGTCGCCGATTTGCTGGTGGTTTGGGCCAAGCTGGAGGGTCGCGTCAAAGGCTTTGTCCTGGAGCGCGGCGACAAGGGGCTGAGCACGCCCAAGATCGACGGCAAGTTTTCCCTGCGCGCATCCGTTACCGGTCAGATCGCCATGAATGACGTGGCGATCCCGGCGGACCGCATGCTGCCGCAGGCCGATGGAATGAAGGCGCCGTTTGTCTGTCTCAACCATGCGCGTTTCGGCATTGCCTGGGGCGCGATGGGGGCGGCGGAGTTCTGCTGGCATGCGGCGCGCAGCTACGGGTTGGAGCGCAAGCAGTTCGGCCGGCCGCTGGCCGCCAACCAGCTCTATCAAAAGAAGCTCGCCGACATGCAGACCGAGATCACCCTTGGCCTGACTGCCTGCCTGCAGGCCGGGCGGCTGATGGAAGAGGGCAAGCTGGCCTCCGAGGCCATCAGTCTTCTGAAGCGCAACAATGCGGGCAAGGCGCTGGACATTGCGCGGGCCGCCCGCGACATGCATGGCGGCAATGGCGTGGCCGACGATTATCATGTGGTGCGGCACATGCTGAACCTGGAAGCCGTCAACACCTATGAAGGCACCCATGATATCCATGCCCTGGTGCTGGGGCGGGCGCAGACCGGCATTTCGGCCTTTTAAAGCGCACGCTTTGCGGGCATAAAGCCCTCGATTTTCTACGGATATTTCCATGAGCCTGGCTTCCCCGCGCGTCGTCAATGTCAAGGATCTGCGCCGCTTGGCGCGTGCCCGTCTGCCCGATGGCGTGTTCGATTACCTGGACGGCGCCGCCGATGATGAAGTGACGCTGAAGGACAGCGAACGCGCTTTCAAGGAAGTGCTGTTCAAGCCGCGCTTTGCCGTGGCGACACCCTCCTGCGATCTGGGGGTGACGGTGCTGGGCCACAAGCTGGACCTGCCGTTCCTGCTGGCACCGATCGGCTACTCGCGGCTGATGCATCCGCGCGGCGAGCTGGCGGCATCACGCGCGGCGGGCAAGAACGGTACCGGCTATATTCTTTCTACCATGTCGGGCCACACCATCGAAGATGTGAAAACGGAATCGAACGGTCCGACCTTTTATCAGTTGTATCTTGCCGGCGGGCGCGGCGCCGCAGAAGGCGCGATCGCGCGCGCCAAGGCGGCAGGCTACAAGGCGCTGTTCGTCACCATCGATACGCCGGTGGCGGGAAATCGCGAGCGCGATTTCCGCAACGGCATGAAGGAACTGATGGGCAAGAACATTCTGGCGAAGGTCAAGTATGTTCCCAACATACTGGCCCATCCGCGCTGGCTGGCGGGTTTCATGGCCGACGGCATGACGCGGCCCTTTCCCAATATCGTGGTGCCGGGTGCCGGTCCCCTGGCGGCCACCGACGTCGC
>JAPLPI010000006.1 GCA_026400305.1 Alphaproteobacteria bacterium
CAAGGCCCCACCCGGCCAGCCGCTGGGTTGCACCAGAAAAATACCCATGCAACGCTGGATTCATAAGGGAGCGGCTTGAAACACACACGCTCCCATGCGGGAGAAATAGTATGACTAATATTGGTTTTTCCAGGAAATTTATTCTAGCCGCCGGCGTGGCGGTGCTGGTTGCCGGTCTTGGCGCCGGTCCATCCACCTTCCAGGGCGCTCATGCCCAGGGCGGCGGCGACGTCATGGTGCCCAAGTTCGAAGCCGATCCCTTCTGGCCCAAACCGCTGCCCAACAATTGGCGCCTGGCCATGGTCATCGGCTTGTCAATGGATGCCAAGGACAATGTCTGGATCGTGCATCGTCCCCAGACGCTGGAGCAAAAGGAATCCTATGCCACACGCGGCGAGGCCGATTGCTGCACCGCGGCGCCCGATGTTCTGGCCTTCGATCCCGCCGGCAATCTGATCAAGCATTGGGGCCGCGACGAGGTGAGGGGCAACGGCCATGACTGGCCCAGCTCCAACCACGGCATCACGGTCGCGCCGGACGGCAATATCTGGCTGGGCGGCAATGGCGCCTACCAGCCGATGGCGGCGCCGGGCAGCGCCGCTCAGTTCTCTGCGCCCCCGAATGTGGTGCCGCCCTTGTATGCTGGTGGCGGTGTCGGCCAGTACCATGACAGCTTCATCCTGCGGTTCACGCCCGACGGCAAGTATCTGGGCCAGATCGGCAAGGCCAATGGCAGCAAGGGCAGCCTGGATACCGAGAATGTGCGCGGCGTCGCCCAGATCCGTTTCAAGGACAATGAAATCTTCCTGGCCGATGGTTACGGCAACAAGCGCGTGTCGGTGTGGGACGCCACCACGCTGAAGTTCAAGCGCATGTGGGGCGCTTATGGCCACAAGCCGGACGACACGCCCATCCCGCATTACGACGTGAACTCGCCGCAGTTCGGTAATCCGATGCATTGCGCCCAGCCGTCCAATGACGGGCTGATCTATGCCTGCGATCGTACCAACAACCGCATCCAGGTCTTCAAGACTGACGGTACCTATGTGAAGCAGTTCGCCATGGAGGTGAACACCAAGGGTGACGGCTCCATGTGGGAAATTGCCTTCAGCCGCGATCCGGCGCAGAAGTTCATGTACATCTCCGACGGCGCCAACGAGAAGATCCATGTGCTGGACCGCCAGACGATGAAGGAACTCTACTCGTTCGGCGGCGGCGGCCGCGGTCCCGGCCAGTTCTATGCGGTGCACTCCATCGTCACCGACTCCAAGGGCAACATCTACACCACCGAAACCTATCGCGGTCAGCGGGTGCAGAAGTTCGTCTACAAGGGCACGGTGCCGCTGAGCTCGCTGATCAAGCAGAAGGTCGTCAACGGCAGCGTGATCAATGCCGGAGGTCCCGTCACCACGCAGTAGGGCGGCTTTATGTTGAAGAGGATTGTTATCGGCGCCGGGCTTCTTGCGGCGCTTGCCGCGCCCGGCGTCTTGCTGGTGGCCCAAGCCACGCCGCAGCCGGTGGCGAAGCTGTCTTCGCCGCCGCCGGCGGGCAAATCCTTTGCCGCCATCTGCAAGTCGGGCGAGGTGGTGGACAGCCGCCCCGATCCGGCGTGGGTGGGGCAAAGCTTTGCCCGCGACAATTGTACGGCGCCTGA
>JAPLPI010000425.1 GCA_026400305.1 Alphaproteobacteria bacterium
GATCGATAACTACGACTCCTTCACCTACAACCTCTTCCATTACCTGGGCGAGCGGAAGGCGGATGTGCGCGTTGTGCGTAATGACGAAATCTCAGCCGCCGACGCGCTGGCGCTGAAGCCCGAAGGCATCGTGCTGTCGCCCGGCCCCTGCACCCCCAACGAAGCGGGCATCTGTCTGGATGTCATCAAGCTGGCCGACGGCAAGATGCCGATCCTGGGCGTGTGCCTGGGCCACCAGGCCATCGGCCAGGCCTATGACGGCAAGGTCGTGCGCGCGCCCGAGCCGATGCACGGTAAGGTGAGCCGCGTGCATCACACCGGCAAGTCGTTGTTCCGCGGCCTCAACAATGATTTCCTAGCGACGCGCTACCACTCCCTCGCCATCGATCCGCCCAGCATGCCCGCCGTGCTGGAAGTCACCGCCACATCCGATGACGGCGTGATCCAGGGCGTTATGCACAAGACCCATCCGGTGCATGGCGTGCAGTTCCATCCCGAAAGCATTGCGTCGGAAAACGGCCATGCGCTGCTGAACAATTTCCTGACCATCGCGCGCGAATTCGCCAAGGTCCCAGCGTGAAATGAAGGTCACCAGCGCCTCGGTGGATTTTCCCGCCGCCCTGGCTCAGGCGCAAGCCGGCCAGCCACTGAGCCTGGGCGATACCCGCCGCCTGTTCGACGCCATCTTCACCGGCAAGCTCAGCGAGGACAAACTCATCGCCTATCTGTCGGCCACCGCCGACCGCAAACCCACGGTGGATGAACTGGTGGGCGCCGTCACCTCCATGCGCCATCACATGCGCAGCCTGGCTGCGCCGGCCGGCGCCATCGATCTGTGCGGCACCGGCGGCGACGGGCTTGGCACCCTCAATATTTCCACCGCCGTCTCTTTCGTGGTGGCGGCCTGCGGGGTTCCGGTCGCCAAGCATGGCAACCGCTCCGCCTCCTCACGCAGCGGCGCCGCCGATGTGCTGGAAGCGCTAGGTGTGAATATCGACCTGATGCCGGATGTGGCCGCAAAGGTTCTGGCGCAAACCGGCTTGGTCTTCCTGTTCGCGCAAACCTATCACCCGGCGATGAAGCATGTCGGCGCGGCGCGCAAACAGATCGGCCGGCGCACCATCTTCAACCTTTTGGGACCGCTAGCCTCGCCCGCCCGGGTGAGCCGCCAGCTGGTGGGCGTGTTCTCGGCCGACTGGCTGGTGCCCTATGCGCAGGCGCTGAAGGCCCTGGGCAGCACACACGCTTTCATCGTGCATGGCCGCGACGGGCTGGACGAGGTTTCCATCAGCGCCGCCACGCAGGTCGCGGTGCTGGACGGCGGCGCCGTGATAACCCGCGAAATCGCACCCGAAGACGCCGGGCTGCCGCGCTGGCCCCTGGCTGACATCAAGGGCGGTGATGCGGCCCACAATGCCGCCACAATGAAACGGCTGTTTGACGGTGAAGCCGGGGCTTACCGCGACATCGTGCTCTTGAACGCCAGCGCCGCGCTTATGGTGGCGGGGCGGGCAAAAGATGTAAAAGAGGGTGCAGGCTTGGCAGCACAAGTATTGGACGCAGGTGCGGCCAAGGCCAAGCTAAACGCGTTGATCAAAGCGTCACAGGCATGAGCATTCTCGACAAGATCCTGAATTACAAGAAAGTGGAAGTGGCGGCCGCCAAGTCCAGGGACACCCGCGCCGAGCTGGAAGTCCGTGCCAAGGATGTGGAACCACCCCGCGGCTTCATCGCCGCGCTGCAAAACAAGAAGGCCGGCGGCGAATACGGCCTGATCGCCGAGATCAAAAAGGCGTCGCCCTCCAAGGGCCTGATCCGCGCCGATTTCGATCCCCCTGCCCTGGCCATGGCCTATGAAGAAGGTGGCGCGGCCTGCCTGTCGGTGCTGACCGATGAGCCGTCTTTCCAGGGCAAGCCGGAATATCTGGCCCAGGCGCGCGAGGTCACCCGCCTGCCAGTGCTGCGCAAGGATTTCATGATCGAGCCGTATCAGGTGGTGGAGGCGCGCAGCTGGGGCGCAGACTGCATCCTGATCATCATGGCGATGCTGGACGACGACCATGCCCGGGCGCTGCTGGACGAAGCCGCGCGCTGGGAGATGGACGCGCTGGTGGAAGTACATGACGAAGCCGAGCTGGAACGGGCGCTGGACCTGGATGCCGAAATGATCGGCATCAACAACCGGAACCTGAAGACTTTTGTCACCGACATGGGCTTGACCCTGAAGCTGGCGCCCAAGGTGCCCAAGGACGTGCTTGTGGTGGCCGAAAGCGGCATCAGCGCACCTGCCGACCTTAAGCGCCTGGCCAGCGCCCATGTCACCACCGTGCTGGTGGGTGAAAGCCTAATGCGCCAGAAGGACGTCACCGCCGCCACGCGCCTGCTGCTGGGCAACGGATTCCAGTGACTGACAATAGAAGTAATGGTAAGCCGCGCCGCTCCGCCGGCATGCGGGGCAATCCGCTGAACGCCGCGCCCGAACACCGGCCAATTTCCACGTCCGTCCCCGACAAGCCACGCCCCGAACCCGCGCCGCCGGTGCGCACGACA
>JAPLPI010000098.1 GCA_026400305.1 Alphaproteobacteria bacterium
TGTCCTTCGCGATGGGCATCAGGGTCGGATAAAACTGCACGAAGGTCGTATCCACCACGCCATGCTCCTGGTGACAGGAATAGCAGCTGGCGGTTTGTGGCATCAGCGATCCCGCCGCCTTGCCATCCGGCGACACAAAGAACGCCCATTTGTCTTTCGGAAAACGCGCCTCGTCCTTGACGTGGATTTCCAGGTTCATCACGCCGACCTGGAACTGGCCCACCTTGCTGAGGGTGCCGGCAGATTCGGCCATGCGGTTTTCCTTGATCAGCATGGTCTTGTCCGGCCAGGTGCCGGTCTTCACAAACACCTGATAGGCGGCAGGATCGACAAAGACATTGTCCAGCATGTGATGGCCGGGTGTGGCGGCGGTATTGTAGTTCAGGTCCAAGCTGGAGGTGAGGAACACCCAGGTCCGGTAATCCACCGGCACCGCCATCTTGTTGTCGGCGGTATAAAGTGGGGCCGCCCACACGGCGGCCGGCGCCAGTAACAGCGCACAGATCAACTTGCCCAGATGTTTCATGAAACGCCCCTTCGCCCGAAGACGCGTCCAGATTTAGCCGATCAGGCCCTGTCGCCGCAATTGCGCTCGCAGGCCCCCAGACAGGCGTAGGCGAAATCCTGCGCACTGGCAGCCAAAAACTGTGCCAGCGCATCCTTTAGCAACTGCTGGCGGTTCACGCTGGTCTTGACCGCCAGGATGCCCAGCCACTCGAAATCATGCAGCGACATGCGCACGGCGCAGGACTTGTCCTTCGCCGGTGGAAACGGCGGCGGGGCGGCCGGCGCGACGCGCAACTCAGCGCGCACTTCGCTGCACGCCTCGTTGCGCCAGGCCGGTGGCATGCGCGAGGGCCCCGCCGCAGGTCCTTGCATCCCCCACTGCATCCAAGGCAGGCCCTCGCCCTTGCGCGCCAACAGGCTGGCAGTGACGAAAGCGAATTTCCCGCTGCTCATTTGATCCCCCATTGCGGCTGCTCCGTGGCGCGCCGTCCAAAGACGCGCCTTTCATTGCTGCGTGGTTCGATAATGGTGCGCCGCTCCACGCCCATTCGCAGTTCGGGCCCTTCATAGACCGGCAGTTCCGGCGGCGGTTCGGCAAAGTTTTCAAGACCCGGAGACAATAGCGCACTCAACGCCAGGTGATCGGCCTTGATCTGCGGCAGCAGGCTGGGATCGTGCACAAGGCGCGACAACCGTTCCTGGATGTAGAGCCATAGGTCGCTGATCTCATTGGCCAATTGGGAGTTGGGAGTCACTTCGCCCACGGTGCGGCCATCGATCATGCTGGCGGCAAAATCGACGCGGTGATGGATGGTGACCGGCGCCACGGTGCCATGCTGGGATAGGGCCACGGCGCTTTCCCCGGTGATGCGGGCGCGCGCGGTGGCGGCATTGACGACAAAGATCACCGGCTTACCGTGACGTTCGGCGATATCCACCGTCGCGCCCACGGCGCGCAGGTCATGCGGACTTGGCCGCGTCGGCACGATGACAAGATCGGCATAGGCCACGACGCGGAAAATCGATTGCGTGATGGCGGGGGGAGTATCGATCACCGCGATCTTGATGCCCATGCGATCCAGTCCCGCCAGCCCGCCTTCCAGATCGGGCAGGCCCGCCTTGACGAAGTGCGGCGCGGGCGCTTGGCGCGCGTTCCACCAATGGGCGAGGCTGCCTTGCGGATCGGTGTCGATCAGCGCGACCTCGCCCGCGCCGGCGCGGGATGCTTCCACGGCCAGGTGGCCGGACAAGGTGGTCTTGCCCGACCCGCCTTTCTGGGATGCAGCGACGATAGTGTAGATGCTGTTGCCCCAACGGTTCGAGGCCAGCATGCACCCGCGGCTATTGCGCAGGGCTGAAACGCCGATGCGCAATTTGTTTCGAATAAGACTTATATTTTGCCGGCCTTGCCCCTATAAACGCCGCCGGCCGAGCCCACGGAGTGCGCGATGAAAAAGCTTATGATCGCCGCTGCTTCCCTGGGTTTGGCGGCGGCCGGAACTGCTCTGGCGCAAGCGCCGTCGCGCACCGTGTGGGACGGGGTTTTCACCGCCGAACAGGCGGCGCAGGGCAAGGTGTTGTTCAACAACAAATGCGCCATCTGTCATGGCGCCGAGATGAACGGCGCGGAGATGGCGCCGCCGTTGGCGGGCGGAGCGTTCCTGGCCAACTGGTCCAATGTGCCGGTGAGTGAATTCTTCACCCGCATCCACACCACCATGCCTGCCAACGATCCGGGCAGCATGCCGGGCCAGGACGTGTCGCTGGTGATCGCCTATATCCTGTCGTTCAATCAGTATCCGGCCGGCACGGCGACGTTGCCGTCGGATGAAGCGGCGCTGGCCCAGATCAACGTCCTGGCGGAAAAGCCGGCGGCGCAATAACTACGGTTTGGGATCGTGCCTCATCGGGCACGCTTGCAGCCCCTGACACGGCGCCGTACTAGGCTGACGCTAGCCGCGCCTTGTCATTCATCTGATCCGCTTTGCGGATCAGATAAATGGTGCCGCCTGCGTGACTCGAACACGCGACCCCGTCATTACGAATGACGTGCTCTACCAACTGAGCTAAGGCGGCAATCCGGCGTGGTATTACCCGGCGCGTCCCGGACGGTCAATCTGGCCTCAAAAGCCCTAAAACACAGCCAAGGCCGAAAACTTTTGCCCCCGGCCCTGGCCGGCATGCATCTGGAACCTGGGCCTATTCCCCGTAGGAAATGCGCCAGATCTTGCCCTTGTTGGAGTCGGCCACATACAGCGCCCCATCCGGGCCCGCCGCCACGCCCACCGGTCGGTAGGCCGCGGTCTTGACCTGCTTGGCGTCCGGGCCCACGCCGGCAAAGCCGTCGGCGAACACCTCGGGCGTGCCCGCGCGGGTGCGCTCGAACGGCACGAACCATTTCATCGGCGATGGCGTCGTCATCATCCGGGGTCAACAGCTCCGGCCAGGTCTTGGCGGTGGCGTCGCGGCCATGCCAGGCGCCATACAGGGAATCGCCGCCGCGCCAGTCCAGCGCGCTCATGTTACGGATGCCGGTGGCGAAATGATCGCCATCGGCCAGCTTCTGTCCAACCTTGCGATCGTTGAAGCGCCACACGCCGCCGCGCGTCTCCAGCAGCGGGCAGGGTTTGAGGCCCTTGGGCTTGGCATCCTTGGGCGTCGAGGGATCGGGGCAATTGTTGGCGCCGCCGCCTCCATCGATGCCGACGAACAGATCACCCTGCCCGTCCAGGGCTATGGGATGATTAGTGGCGGTCAGGCCATCAACGATCGTCTCGGGCGCCGCGGTAGGCACTAACGCATCGCCCAGTTCAAAGCGCACCACGCTCGTGCCGGTAGCGGCATAAATCGCGCCGCGGAAAATGCGAATGCCGGTGCCCTGGTCGATGCCAGGGATATGTTCGGTCTGCACCGGCTTGTGATCGGGCCCCAGGCGCAGCGCGATGATGCCGACCGACGGCGCGGTCTGGCCATGGCGGGTGGAGACGTAGATGTCGTTGCCGCGCAACGCCATGTGGCGGATGGGGCCAAGGTTTTCGGCCACCACCGTGGCGTGAAAGCCCGGCGGCAGGACCAAGCCGTCCGGCTCGGCGGCAATCGCCGGTGCCGCCGCCATCAACGCCACAACCGCAACAGAAATCGCTCTGAACATTGACTTTCCCCGCCTGTCTTCTGCGGGGGCAGCCTAGCGTGCGGGGTTGGAGTGTCAATCTTCAGTCGCCATAGGCGATACGCCAGATCCGTCCCTTGTTGGAATCGGCGACATAGAGCGCACCGTCCGGCCCTACCGTCACGCCCACCGGGCGATAGGCCGCCTTGGCGACGCTGCGGTCCGACGGATCGGGGCCGGCGAAATTGTTCGCGAAAATCACGGGCGTGTCGGCGCGGCCGCCGCGATCGAACGGCACATAGGTGATGTTGTAGCCGTGATGTCCCTGGGGCGTCGCCGCGCCCTGTCCGCCATGCAGCGCCACGAAGGCGCCGTCGCGCCAGGGGCGCGGGAATTTTGTACCCCGGTAAAACACCATATCCAGCGGCGCGGCGTGACCGGGCAGAACTGCGACAGGCGCAGTGTAGGCGATGGTGGGCGAGTCCTTGCCATCGCCGCCATATTCGGGCGCCGTCAGCCGCACATTGCGCGCTGTGTCCCAATAGCTATATGGCCAGCCGAAATTGGCGCCATGGCTGACTTTGTGCATCTCTTCGGCAATGGCTTCGTCATCCGCTGCGAAAGTGGGAAACAGTTCATGCATCCCGCCACGACCATGCTGGATGGCGTAAAGCCCATCGCCGACGCGCCAGTCCATAGCATCCATGTCGCGCAGGCCGGTGGCCAGTTGCGTGCCGTCGCTGGCGAAAGACTGCCCCGTGCGCGAGGCGCTGAAGCGCCAGATGCCGCCGCGGCCCTGAAGCTCGGGGCAAGGCTGTAAGCCGATCTTCTGCGCATCGGGCGCGGTGCAATTGTTGGTCTGGCCGGGAACCGCCACGAACAGATCGCCCCGATCGTTCAGCGCGATGGCGCGGTTGATCGACGGCTTTTCAGGCATCCCATCCACGATCACCTCGGGCGCGGTAGAGGGAACCAGGTCATCGCCATCAAGGCGATAGCGATAGATGGTGGTCGGGGTAGCCGCATAGAGCTGGCCGCGCAGGATGCCAATGCCGGTGCCGCCTTCCACCGTGCCGAAATGCTCGGTCCGGTCCGCCTTGTGATTGTCATCCAGGTGCAGCGCCAGTATGCCCGCGCCTTTGACGCCGCGCGTCGAGGCGTAAAGCTGATGCGTGTTGCGGAAGGCCAGATGGCGCAAGCCTTTCAAACCATCGGCCACCACGCTGGCATGAAAGCCCGGCGGCAAGACAAGACCATCGGGCTCCGCCGCCAGCGCCGGCGACGCGGCCAACAGCGCAGCTGCGGCACAGAAAGTACGAATCATGATGATCTCCCTAGTCTGTTTTGCGCATGACGCTAAGGCCGTCGCCGCACAGCGTCCATGCGGCTATTCCCCGCGCGCAAAGACAACGCTACCAGCGCCTGGAATGACGCCTGGGTAGGCGCGTCGCCCAACCGGGGCGCCCATGCCGCATGCACCGCCGCCGATCTGGTAGTCGCGGTCCAGATGCGCGCCCAGCTCCGTGCGGCCGACAATCCCCGCCCGCCCGGTGCAACCCGGCCTAAAATTGCAGGCAGGCTACAAACCACAAGGGAAGCGGCAAACCGCTTGGTTACGCTCGTTTCCCGCGGGGATGCGCCTTGGAATAGGTCGCCAGCAAGGCCGCGGTATCCATGGCGGTATAGACTTGGGTGGTGGAAAGCGATGCGTGGCCCAGCAACTCCTGAACGCTACGCAGATCGCCGCCGCCTTGCAGGATGTGGGTGGCAAAGGAATGACGCAGCGCATGGGGCGTGGCCTTTTCCGGCAAGCCCAGCGCGCCGCGCAGACGTTGCATCAAGGCCTGTGCCTCGCGCGCGCTCATCGGCAGGCCACGCCGTGAAAGGAACAGCGACGATGACGGCGCGCCGCTGAACGGGATTTGCACCGCGTAATCGGCCAGCGCCGATGCCACCAGCGACAGCACCGGGATGCTGCGTTCCTTGCGGCCCTTGCCGACCACGGTCAGCGTCTCGCCCAGCGGAACATCACCGCGCTTCAGGCCCAGCGCTTCAGAGATGCGTAGCCCCGCACCATACAGAAGCGTCAGCAGCGCCGCATCGCGCGCGCCCATCCATTCGACCTTATGGTCGCCCGCTTCTTCGATCGCACGCCCCGCATCAACAGCGGAAATGGGCCTGGGCAGGCCGCGCTTCACCCTTGGGGTGCGGATGGCGCGCGGGGCGGCATTTTCCAGAATGCCTTCCTTTGCCAGGAACTTGTAAAAGCCGCGCACCGCCGCCAGCGCCCGCTGCACCCCGCCTGGCCCCAGCCCTTCGCTACGGCGTGATGTAATGAAAGCGCGGATATCGGCCGGGCTCAATTTGGCCAGCGATTTTTGCGTCATGGCGCCGCCGGTATGGCCGGCCTGGAAGCCGATGAAGCGCGCCACATCATCGCCATATGCGCGCAAGGTGTGCGGTGAAGCACGCCGTTCATGCGCCAGCGAGGCAAGCCAGCTCTTGCGAAGCGTGTCGGCGCCTTCGCTCATCAGCCCTTGATGGCGACGTTGGCCTTCTTGGCGTCGGCGACGAAGGCGGCCAGGCCCTTGTCGGTCAAGGGATGGCTGATCAGATTCTTGAAGATGTCAGTCGGCATGGTACCGACATCGGCGCCGGCTAACAGGCATTCGCGCACATGGCTGATGCTGCGGATCGAAGCGGCCAGGATCTCGGTCTTGAAGCCGTAATTATCATAGATGGCGCGGATGTCGCGGATCAGGCCCATGCCGTCTTCGCCCGCGTCATCGACGCGGCCGATAAAAGGCGAAATGAAACTAGCGCCAGCCTTGGCCGCCATCCAGGCCTGCACCGGCGAAAAGCACAAGGTGACATTGACCATTGTGCCGTCCTTGGCCAGCATGGCGCAAGCCTTCAGCCCGTCCCAGGTCAGCGGCACTTTCACGGCGATGTTCTTGGCGATCCTGGTCAGGATCGCCGCTTCCTTCATCATGCCATCGTAATCGGTGGCCAGCACTTCTCCGCTGACAGCTCCCGGCACGATCGAGCAAATCTCCTTCAGCGATTCGACATAGTCGCGGCCGGTCTTGGCGGCCAGCGAAGGATTGGTGGTGACACCGTCCACCAGGCCGCTGGCGGCATATTCGCGGATTTCGGCCACATCGGCGGTGTCGAGGAAGATTTTCATGGGACAGATGACC
>JAPLPI010000256.1 GCA_026400305.1 Alphaproteobacteria bacterium
GGCGATGTTGGACGGCAGCTTGGCGGGCACAATCGTCTTGCGCTGAAGCTTCAGCCGCGCTTCGGCCATGGTGACGAATTCGATCATGCGGCCATAAGCCTGCTCAGCCGTGTCACCCATGGTGAAAATGCCATGCTGCAACAGGATCAAGCCTTCAACCTTGGGATGCTTGTCAAACACCTCGACCACCGCCTTGGCCAGGGCAAAGCCGGGAATGGTGTAGGGCACATAGGCGACGCGGTCGCCATAGACTTCCTGTACCAGCGCCTTGTTGTCGGGCTGGTCGGTCAGCGCCAGCACGGCGGTGGAATGGACATGGTCGATGAACTTGTGCGGCAGGAAGGCGTGCAGCAAGGTTTCCACCGACGGATTGGGTGACGAGGAATCCAGCAGGTTGATGCGCTGGAAATTTACCATGTCTTCGTCGGACAGCTTGCGCAGCTTGCGCAGCTTGCACAGGGGCTCCAAGCGTACGGCCGGAAGGCCCGCCGGCTCAATCACGCCCATGTCCCAGCCCGAGCCCTTAATGCAGATCACGTCCACATCATCGCCCAGCTGGTCTTTCACCGTCGTCTTGACCGAGGTGTTCCCGCCGCCATGCAGCACCATCTTGGGGTCGCTGCCCAGAAGACGCGTAGTGTAGGTGCGCACCGCCAAGTCTGCATTCACGCCCTTGGGCGCGTAACGGGTAACGAATTTCTGGGCTGCCTTGTCGGACCAACCGCTCTTCATTGTCAGGCCTTGTTTGGAAATAGGCTGCGTAAGCCTTCGGGTGTGGCGGCACAAGTACCGCGTTCAGTGATGAAACCGGTCACCAGCCGCGCCGGGGTGACATCGAAACCGGGATTGGCGGCGCGGCTGCCGGGCGCGGCGATTTCCACGATTACCACGGAACCGTCAGGGAGGCGGCCTGCCATTTTCAGAACTTCGTCTTCACTGCGTTCCTCGATGGGAATGTCGCGGCCGCTATCCAGCGTCCAGTCGATGGTGGAGCTGGGCAGCGCCACATAGAAGGGCACGTTATTGTCCTTGGCCGCCAGCGCCTTCAGATAGGTGCCGATCTTGTTGGCGACATCGCCATGGGCCGTGACGCGGTCGGTACCCACGATCACCATGTCCACTTCGCCGACCTGCATGTAATGGCCGCCGGCATTGTCGGCCAAGATGGTATGGCTCACGCCATGGCTGCCAAGCTCGAACGCGGTCAGCGAGGCACCCTGGTTGCGCGGGCGGGTTTCGTCCACCCAGACATGCAGCGGAATGCCATCGTCATGCGCCAGGTAGATTGGCGCCAGCGCGGTGCCGTAATCCACCGTCGCCAGCCAGCCGGCATTGCAATGGGTGAGAATGTTCACCGTCTTGCCCGGCTTCCTGGCGGCGATGTCGCGGATGATCTTCAGGCCGTTCCGGCCGATCGCTTCGCTCATCGCCACGTCTTCGTCGGCGATTGTCGCGGCTTCCTGCCAGGCCAGCGTGGTACGCGCCTCGCGCGGATGATTCAGCAGCGCGACACGCATGCGCCACAGCGCCCATTTCAGGTTGATGGCGGTGGGCCGGGTCTCGGCCAGCATCTCCACCACCTTCTGGATATTTTCGTCGGAGGCGTCTTCGCGCACTGCCAGCGCCAGGCCGTATGCGCCCACCGCGCCGATCAAAGGCGCGCCGCGGGTCTGCATGGTGAGGATGGCATGCGCGGCGGCTTCCGCGTTGCGCAGGGTCAGGGTGGCGAACTCATGCGGCAGCCTGGTCTGGTCGATTATGCCGAAGGCATCCTCGCCGATGGGCCAGACGGAGCGGTAGTGAGTGCCGTTGATCTTCATGGTGCGTAGGGAACCGTCGCCTTCATGGAGGGATAGTCGCAGAACTTCGCATACCAGGCCGATAACTTGGGGCGGGAACTCTTCCAATCAAGATCGGGCAGCCGGAAATCGACATAGCCGAGCGCGCAACCGATGGAAATTTCGCCGATGGTGGGATCCTTGGCGAAGTTCACCCGCTCCAGCGCGTCCAGCGCCGCCAGCACCGTGTCCATCTGGCGCTTGCGCGCCGCTTCCGGCACAGGATTTTCGCGGCCCAGAATCACATACGCCACCGCGGCATCGGCAATGCCGTCGCCCAGTGCCGCCAGTCCCAGAGCTTTCCAGCGCCCGTTATTTTTCTTGAAGATGTTCATCCCGGGGAAGAAATTTCCGCCGCCGGCATGGTTGAGATATTCGCAGATCACCGGTGAATCGATCAGCACCGAGCCGTCATCCAGCACCAGTGCTGGAATCTTGCCCAAGGGATTGATGCGGCGGAACTCCGGCTCCTGCATCGGCAGGGTGCGGATCTCCTCCAGCTTCAGGCCCAGCTCATGGGCGATGACGCGGCACTTGCGCGCGAAGGGCGAGGCCGCATTGCCGTAGAGCTTCATCACTTTTCTCCAGCGCGATGCGGGCGCATCGCTTAGTGCCCCTTAAAGGCGACCAGCGCCGTCACCGGCTTGCCGATGGCCCGCAGCTTGTCGGCGCCGCCCAGTTCCGGCAGGTCGATCACGAAGGAACAGCCCACGATATTGGCGCCGGCCCGTTCCAGAAGCTTGATGCCGGCAAAGGCGGTGCCGCCGGTGGCGATCAGATCATCGACCAGAAGCACGCGCTCACCCTTTTCCAGGGCGTCGATATGAATCTCGATCCGGTCCCGGCCATATTCCAGGTCGTAATCCTCGCCTATCACGGTGTGGGGCAGCTTGCCCTTCTTGCGCACGGGGATGAAACCCACCGACAGCTGGTGCGCCACCGCGCCGCCCAGGATGAAGCCGCGCGCTTCCAGCCCCGCGACCTTGTCGATCTTCAGGCCGGCGTAAGGCTGCACCATCTCGTCCACCGCGCGGCGGAAGGCGCGCGGATTGCCCAGGAGGGTGGTGATGTCGCGGAACATGATCCCCGGCTTGGGATAGTCGGGAATGGTGCGGATCGCGTCCTTGTAGTCCATGTGATCAAGCCTTTTTGAGAACGCGGCCGGCGACCGCGTCGAGTTTCGCCGCCAGCGCGGGGTCGCGCTTGTCAGGCGCGGTGATCAGCGCCATGTCCAGCATGGTTTCCACGCCCAGCGGGCAAGGCTGGCGGTCCGGCCCCAGCTTGGGCGCCACCGCCTGGATCAGGCGGCGGGCATTGGCGGCGTTCTGGGTCATCACCTTGATCACCGCATCCACCGTCACCGAGTCATGATCGTCGTGCCAGCAGTCGTAATCGGTGACCATTCCGACAATGGCGTAGGGCAGTTCGGCCTCACGGGCCAGCTTGGCTTCGGGCATTGCGGTCATGCCGATCACGCTGCAATCCCAGCTGCGATAGAGGAAGCTTTCGGCGCGGGTCGAGAATTGCGGCCCTTCCATGCAGATATAGGTGCCGCCTTCGCTGTGATCGATCTTGCTTTCGCGCGCCGCCAGGGTCAGGGCGCCCGACAGGCGCGGGCAGACCGGATGTGCCATGGGCACATGGGCGACAAAACCGGGGCCGAAGAAGCTTTTCTCGCGCGCGAAGGTGCGGTCGATGAACTGGTCCGCCATCACGAAAGTGCCGGGCGGCAATTCTTCCTTCAGCGAGCCGCAGGCCGAGACGCTGATCAGGTCGGTGACGCCGATCCGCTTGAGCACATCGACATTGGCGCGGTAGTTGATCGAGCTGGGGGTCTGGACATGGCCGCGGCCGTGGCGGGGCAGGAACACTAGGTCCACGCCCTGGAAGGTTCCGGTCAGAAGCTGGTCCGACGGCTCGCCCCAGGGGCTTTTGACCGTCTGCCACTGGGCATTTTCCAGACCGTCGATCTGGTAGACGCCCGAACCACCGATGATGCCGAGAACTATTTTGCTCATTAAGGAAAGCGCTCCCGCTCGCGCGGACACGCATAAAAAAGGGCGCTCTCCGCTAGGAAAGCGCCCTTTTACCATGGTGGGTCCGGGGGGCAATGCCCCGGATTTATGACAATTAATGCTGGTCTTTCCAGAGCTTGCGGTAGGCGGCGAAGAGAAGGCCCGCCAGCACGATCAAGAACGCCATGGTGCCGAAACCGAAGCGCTTGCGCTCTTCCATCTTGGGCTCACTGGCCCAGGCCAGGAAGGTCACCACATCATGGGCTTCCTGCTCGATGGTGGCCTTGGTGCCATCCGAATAGGTCACGCCATTGGCGGTGAGCGGCGGCGGCATGGAGATGTTCCAGCCTTCGAAATAGGGATTGAAATACTTGTTCGCCGTCACCTTGAAACCGGCCGGGGCCTTTTCATGGAAGCCGGTCAGGATCGAATAGACATACTGGGCGCCGCCTTCACGGGCCTTGACGATCATCGACAAGTCCGGCGGCAGGGCGCCGCCATTGTTGGCGCGGGCCGCATTCTCGTTGGGATAGGGCGGCGGGAAATGGTCGGCCAGGGTGGCCGGACGCATCAGGGTCGTGCCCTTGTCATCGATGGTCTCGCCCTTGTCGTTGGGCTCTGCGGGGACCTTGACGGCAGCGGCCAATG
>JAPLPI010000128.1 GCA_026400305.1 Alphaproteobacteria bacterium
ATGAAGAAGAATTTCTGCGAGGCCGCGGTGCCACCGCCGCCCAGCTTCTGTTCCACGTCATGGCCCTGAATCATCACACAGCTCTGGCTGAGCGGAATGATAAGTAGGTCGTCGGGCTGGAAATAGCTGGTGGCCTGCCAGTCATGGCCGCCTTCGGGACCGGGGCAAGACGAAAACCATTCATTCGTCTTCTGGTTGAAGATATCCTTGCGATAGGTCACCGCGCCGGTCTTGTGATCGATGTTGGAGAAGACGTTCTGGAAGATCGTCTCCTTGGCGGCCAGGAACTTGCCGGTGACGCGGTCGAGCTTCCACAGGATGCCCGGCTTGCCGATGGTCATTACGGTCTTCTGGTCGCCGTGATTGATCAGCACGCGCTCGAACACTTCGTCCAGGTCCAGGCTCTCGCCCGGGGCATGCTGGAAATACCATTTCAGCTTGCCGGTATCCGGGTCCAGCGCCAAGGTCGAGGACGAATAGAGCGTGGAGGCGCTGCCGGTCTTGCGGCTAGCGCGGAACCACGGCTTGGTCTGGGCCACGCCCCAATAGGTCGTGTTCAGGTCCGGATCATAGGTGCCGGCGATCCAGGTGTCGCCGCCGCCGCGCAAGAGGTTCGGCAAGCCGTTCCAGGTATCACCGCCCGGCTGGCCTTCCAGCGCGGTGGTGTAGAATTGCCAGTCGCGCTTGCCAGTATCTGCGTCAAAGGCGGAGATGTAGCAGTTGTTCTGCGAATAGTTATCGCAGCCAGTTAGGCCGGTCAGCACCTTGCCGCGCATCACCATGACGCCGCCGGTGTTGGAGTTGTTGGTGGTGCCCAGCGCCTGTTCCCACAAGATCTTGCCGGTGCGGGCATCGAGCGCATGGATCATGGCGTCGGTGGTCGCGACATAGACCTTGTCGTGATAGATGGCGAGACTCCGGGTGCCGCCATAGGCGATGCGGGACACCGGGCCGATGCGGTTTTCCCAAATCAGCTCGCCAGTGCGCGCGTCCAGCGCCTGAACGGTGTTGGAGGTATTGGACAGGAACATGGTGCCAGCATGGACGATGGGCGTCACCTGGCTGGCGCCGCCCTCGTTCATGTTCCACGCCCACTTCAACGTCAGGTTCTTCACATTGTCGGGCGTGATCTGGTTGAGCGGAGAATAGCTCCAGCCCTGGTAATTGCGGCGGTACATCAGCCATTCGCCGTCCGCCGGATTCTTGAGCATGTCGTCGGTGACATCGACATAGTTCTTCACCGTGCCTGACACTGTCAGGCCGTGTGCGAGAGGCGGCGCTTCGGCGCGGGCGCGAGCTTCGGCGGCCGCCATCTTGCCCAGGCTAGGCGGGGCGATGGCTTCGGCCAGCACCTTGCCGTCGGCTACGGTGGACACCTTGACGTCGGTGTCCTTGTTGAACGCCGCCGAACCGGGCTTGGCGCCGTTAGCGTAGAGTAGATAGGCGGTGATGTTGGTGTAGGCCTCTTCGCCCAGGCTGCCCGGGGCACCTGCCGGCATGGAGGTGGCAATGAACTTGTAGAGATCTTTGGTCGAGCGATTGCCAAAGGATGAGATAAAGCCGTTGCCGCCCAGTGCGGGTGCGTCGCCGCCGCCGGCCAGGTTGGCGCGGTGGCAGCCGGCGCAACTGGCGACATAGGCGGAATGGCCCTTGGTGGCCTGTTCCATATTATAGACGCCAGGCGACTGGGCCAGCGCCTGCGCGGCGGCCAGCGCGCCGAGCGCGATGAGACCGGCGCCGCCGGCCAGGATGTTACGAGACATGATCTTTTCCTGATTCTTCCAGCCAACCTTGGAGATTGCCATCGGGAGATTTTTCGCTGTCGATGCGCACATAGAGCGACTGCCGTTTCAGGGCGCTGAGCTGCGCGGGGCTGAGCTTGATGGTGCCCGAAAACGCACCCTGGCGGGCATGCTCGACCGTCAGGGTGCCGATGGCATCACCGGGCACGCCCTTGGCCAGGCCGATGCGGATCGAACCGGTGGTGGCGGGCGATTTCAGGTTGGAGAAGGTACCGTGCACGGTCAGCGTGCTACCGTCCAACGTGGCGGTGGCGTTGCCGATGCTGCCGATCACATCGGCGCGGTTGGTGGCGTCGAACGGCGCCGGGTCCAGCTCGGCGTCATAACCCGTGGCTAAAACGGGTGAAGCCGCCAGCAAGAATGCAGCGGCACAAAAAACAGTAATGCGAGGCATGCTAACTCCCGGGAAACACGATCAGGTGGAGTGCGGCGGCAGCTTGATGCCGATCACGTCCCGCAGATAGTTGATGTTGTGCGAGATGTAATCGTCCACCGCCAGTTCGCGATTGCCACCGATCGCGTCATACCCGTCATCGCCCTTGCGCGGGCCGTCCACGTCGAAGATCGCCCATCCCTTGAAGTGGCGATCGCGCAGCAGCTTGAACAGCGCCGGGAAGTCCACGCCGCCGCCGCCAAGATTGTGATAGACGCTAGCTTCCTTGTGCATCTCCGGCGTCGGGGTCTGGGTGTTGCCACGATACTTGGCATAGGTGTCCTTAAGGTGGATCTCGGACACGCGCGGGAAATAGTCGCTAATGATCTGCACAGGATCGCCGCCGCCCAACACCAGGTGACCGGTATCGGCGGTCATCCAGACATATTTGGGATCGGTATGGTCCATCACAAAGCGCATGTCCTTTTCGCGCTCCAGCGGGCCCCAGATATGGGGATGAGGCGACAGGCGAACGCCCATGGCGATGGTCTTCTCGCCCAGCTGGTTCAAGTTTTCGGCAAGTCGCTTGAGCTGCTCCTCGCTGGGGCCGCCGGCGGGGCGCTGGCCCATATTGATCTTCCAGTGGTCGCAGCCGAGCGGCTGCAGGAAGTCGCGGCAGAACGCGATATGGTCGGCCATGGTCTTGGGGACTTGGTCCGCATCGATGAAGTTTGTGGACTGGCCTTTCTCGCCGTTCGACGCACCGATG
>JAPLPI010000062.1:0-543 GCA_026400305.1 Alphaproteobacteria bacterium
GCCCCTTCTTCACCCTTCTGGCGCGCGACATCCGGCTGGCGTCCCGCAGCGGCGGCAGCGCTTTTTTGGCTTTGTCCTTCTTCGCCCTTGTGGCGACGTTGGTGCCGCTGGGCGTGGGCGCGGACCTGCGCCTCTTGGCGCGGGTGGGCGGCGGCGTGCTCTGGGTTGGTGCGGTGCTGGCGGCGCTGCTGTCGCTGGACCGGCTGTTCCAGGGCGACTTCGAGGATGGCAGCCTGGACCTGATCGCCTTGTCGCCACTGCCGCTGGAACTGACCGCCCTGGCCAAGATGTTGGCGCACTGGCTGTCCACCGGCGCCGCCCTGACCTTGCTCTCGCCGCTGCTGGCGCTGCTGTTCAACCTGACATCGGCCGCCACCGTGACCCTGTTCCTGTCGCTTCTGCTGGGCACGCCTGCGGTCAGTGCCGTTGGCGCCATCGGCGCCAGCCTGACCTTGTCGCTCAAGCGCGGCGGCCTGATCCAGCCCCTGATCATCCTGCCGCTTCTGTCGCCGGCGGTGATCTTCGGGGCGGGCGCTGTGTCCC
>JAPLPI010000062.1:604-10220 GCA_026400305.1 Alphaproteobacteria bacterium
CCCTGACCCTGGACCGGCTGGCCCCCGGCGGCGCCCTAGGCCTTTTGGCGGCTTTTTCCGCGGGCGCGGTGCTGCTATGTCCCTTTGCGGCGGCCGCCAGCGTCCGCCTGAATTTAGGTGGCTAGATGAACTGGCTTTTCCGTTACGCCAACCCGTACAATTTCATGCGGCTGTCGAATGTGCTGCTGCCTATCACGGCGGTGGTCACGATGTTGTGCCTGGGTGTCGGCCTCTATCTGGGCTTTACTGCTCCGCCCGATTACCAGCAGGGACGCACCGTCCTGATCATGTTTATTCATGTCCCCGCGGTCACCGTGGCCGAGCTGGCTTATGGCGCCATCGTGGCCTGTTCCCTGTTGTCGATCGTGTGGCGTCATCCCTTATCCGATATCGCGGGCCGCGCCGCCGCTCCCCTTGGTGCAATGTTCACCGTGCTGGGCATGATTACCGGTGCGCTGTGGGGTCGGCCGATGTGGGGCGCTTTTTGGGCCTGGGATCCCCGCCTGACCAGCTTCCTGCTGCTGCTGTTCCTGTACATCGGCTACATGGCGCTGTGGAATGCCATCGAGGATGAAGTGCGCGCCGCCCGTGCCGCCGCCATGCTGGCGTTGGTGGGCGCGGTCAATATTCCCATCATCAAATTCTCAGTGGAATGGTGGAGCAGCCTGCACCAGGGCGAAAGCATAGTGAGCGGAAAGTTGGCCCCCGTCTTCCTGGCGCCGCTGCTGATTATGATGCTTGGTTATGCGCTGTTATTCGCATCGCTGTGGATGCTGCGCATTCGTATGGTCATCCTGGAACGCCGCGCCCGCAGTCTGATGCAAAGGAGCGCGGCATGAATTTCGATTTGGGCCCCTATGGCATGTATATTTTGCCGTCCTATGCCATCTCGGCAGCGGGCTTGATCGGCCTCACGCTGTGGACCGTGATCGGCTGGTACAAGGCTAGGGCTGTGCTGGCCAAGCTGGAACAGAAATGAAGCGCTGGGTGTTCATCGCGCCGGTCGTCGCCTTCGCGGTGCTGGCCTTCTTTCTTTTCCGCAGCCTGTGGTCGCCGGTGCCGGACCTGGTGCCTTCGGCACTGCTGAACAAGCCGGCGCCGCGCCTGACCTTGCCTGGCCTGGACGCGCAGAGCGCCGCTTTCACTCCGGCGGATCTGGCCGGCGGCCATGTCAGCGTCATCAATGTGTTTGCGTCTTGGTGCGCGCCCTGTCGCACCGAGACGGCGCCGCTCATGACTCTCAGCCGCATGCCGGGGGTGGCGCTGTACGGGCTGACGCAAAAAGACAAGCCGGAGGCCACCCGTGCTTTCCTGGACGAGGTGGGCGATCCCTTTGCTAAAATCGCCCGCGATGACGACGGCCGCGGCTCCATAGAATGGGGCGTCTATGGCGTGCCGGAGACCTATGTGGTGGACGGGCGCGGCATCATCCGGCTGAAATATGTCGGGGCGCTCACATATGCGTCCCTGGCGCGGGAGATCGTCCCCGCTATCAAGGCCGCCCAGGCGAACCCCTGAAGGGCTGTAACCTTTTGCTAACTCTGTTTTGGCAGGATGTTCGAATGCAAGTTAGCGCCACCCTTATTGCCGCCCAGCAGGCCGCCCGCGAGACGCGCGCCCGGCTGCAGGTGCCGCAGGCCCCCCAGCAGGCGAACTTCGCCGCCGCGCTGGAAAAGACCACCGGTGCCGCCTCGAGCTTCGCGGTCCTGCCGCTCCGGCAGAGCGCCGCGCCGCAGGCGGCTCAGAAGCCCGTGCAGGCGCAATCGTCTGCCCGGCTCGGGCAGCAAATCGACATTACGGTCTGAGGGTCTAGGTAAGCCGGTACTTTCGCCCGGCGGCTCACCGCGTTCGTCGCTCGAAATGGTCCACTGGACAATTTCGTCCGCCACTGCCGCGGCGGACCGCTCCTTACCCACCGATTTTCCTGCGCCGCACATTGCGGCGGGCCGGGCGTGCGCCATCGCCGTTGAGCAGTTCGGCGGCCTGGACGATCTGGGACAAGGCTTTCACGAATTTTTGGCGTTCCGGCTGGGGCAGGGCCTCCAGCAGGGCCCGTTCGGCCCGGTCCGCGGCATTGCGGGCGCCGCGCAGTGCCTTGCGGCCCGACGGGCTGATGGCCACGGCATTGGCGCGCTGATCTTCCTCGGTGCGCTCGCGCGACAGCAAACCTTTTTCCAGCATCCGGCGCACCATCTCCGCAAGCGTGGAGCGATCGATGCCGGTGATCTCCACTAATGCGGTCTGGCTGACGCCGTCATTCTGTTCCAGCGCGCACAGCAGCGTGAACTGCTGCTTGGTCAGTTCCGTGGCACCGGCTTCGCGTGCATACAGGTCGCCATAGAATTTCTGGCAGCGACGGATCATGTGAGAGGGCGCTTCGGAATGGTCAAAGCAATTTCCCGGTATGCGCTGCCCCTTCATCATCAACAACCCCTAATTTCGCTCCACGGAGCGCTGCCATATCACGCCCCGTCTTCGGGTCACACGATGCGGCGCTGCAGTCCGGATGGCGAGTTAAAACGGTTTTTCGCGCCCATGTCTATCCGCAAATTTTCGATAGATGATCTTTGCAAACCGCGCGCGATGTGATCCAGACGCGCCTGCGCGCATATTGCACGGTTCTATCCGAGTGGATTGTGCCGCGCGGGTACAATGAATGATGTATGCCCCGCTGCGCGGGCATACATCATCTTCCAATGTTTCTAAGAAGATAGTCCGCGTTCATCGCGGGGGCGCATCATTGTTGCGCGTTTTTGCCGCCGCCTGCGGTGTCCGGTGTCTGATGTTTTATCACAAGACGGGTCTGTGCGAGCGCGAACAAAAAAATCAGGGGGATGATGCCCCAGACCTTGAAGGACACCCAGGCCTCGTCCGAGGTGTTGCGCCAAACCGCTTCATTGACCACCGCTAGGGCCAGGAGAAAAATACCCCAGCGCCAGGTCAATTGCCGCCAGCCGCTTTCGGTGAGGTCGAAGGCCTGGGCGAAAATATATTTGATGAATAGGCGATTGAAGAGCAGTCCGCCGAGCAGGGTGATGCCGAAGAAGGAATAGATGATGGTGACCTTCACCTTCAGGAAGGTTTTGTTTTCCAGATATAGCGTCAGGCCACCGAAGATCAGCACCATCACCGCGGTGAAAAGCGGCATGGGCGAGAGCTTCTTCTCGATCGTGTAGCCGATTGCCAGCGCCACGATGATCGCCACCATGAAGGCGGCGGTGGCGACGAAGAACCCGCCCCATTTGAAGGCCGCAAAGAAAATAAGAAGCGGGCCTAGGTCCAGGGCCATGCGGCGAAGCTGCGGGTTCATGCGTCAATTCCTACCAGGGCGCGGGCAAAGTCGGCCGCCACAAAGGGTTGCAAATCGTCTTCGCCTTCTCCCACCCCGATATAATGCACCGGCAGGCCGAAACGTCCGGCCAGGGCCACCAGGATGCCGCCCTTGGCGGTGCCGTCCAACTTGGTCATCACCAGCCCGGTCACCGGCACCGAGGCCGAGAAGGCTTCCACCTGGCTAATGGCGTTCTGGCCCGTTGTGGCGTCCAGCACCAGCAGCACCGCATGGGGTGCGGACGGGTCCAGTTTCTTGATGACGCGGGCGATCTTTTCCAGCTCCGCCATCAGGCCAGTCTTGTTCTGCAGCCGGCCCGCCGTGTCGATCAACAATATGTCGCTGCCATTGGCGCGCGCCTTCTCCAGCGCCTCGAAGGCGAGCCCCGCCGCGTCGCCGCCGGTCTTGGTGGCGACGAACTGGGCTTCGGCGCGGTCGGCCCAAACGCGCAGCTGTTCTATGGCAGCGGCGCGGAAGGTGTCGCCGGCCGCCAAGGTGACTTTGGCGCCTTCCTCGGCCAGGCGCTTGGCCAGCTTGCCGATGGTGGTGGTCTTGCCGGTGCCGTTGACCCCTGCCACCAGGATCACAAAGGGCTTCTTGCTGTCCTCTACCCGCAACGGTTTCTGGATGGGGGTGAGCAGGGCGGCGATTTCACCGGCCATCACCGATTTCAGTTCGGCGCCTGAGATTTCCGCGTCGTAGCGGTTCTTCGCTACCGCGGCAGCGATCTTGGCGGATTGGGCGGTCCCCATATCGGCGCGGATCAGTGCTTCTTCCAGCTCGGCCACGGCGGCGGCGTCCAGCTTCTTCTTGGTCAGGATATCGCCCAACCCGGTCTTGGACAGGCCGGACTTGAGACGGTCGAAGAAAGTGGGCGGTGGCAGCGCTTCGCCGAAAGTCCTCATTGTAAAATCCCGGTCAACTTGTCGCCTGTGCGGCCGGTGATGGTGAGGGGAAGGAAGTTGCCGTACGGGGCATCGAATTTTACCGGCGTGAAGCAGGGCGTGCGACCCATGCCGCCGCGTTCCATCAATATAGTGTGGCGCGAGCCCTTCATTGCGTCCAGTCGCCTGGAGCGCGCCGCCTCGCCCTTGGCGCGCAGTCGGGCGGCGCGCTCCTTGACCAAGGGGCGGGGCAGCTGGGGCATCCTGGCGGCGGGCGTACCCTCGCGCGGCGAAAAACCGAAGACGTGCAGCTGCGACAGGCCGGCATCATCCACCAGCGCCAGACTGTTCTCGAACATCGCATCACTTTCGGTGGGAAAGCCGGCGATCAAGTCGGCGCCGAACGCGGCATCGGGACGATGACGGCGCACTTCGTTGCAAAAGGCGATGGTGTCAGCGCGGCTGTGGCGGCGCTTCATGCGCTTAAGAATCATGTCGTCGCCCGACTGGGCCGACAGATGGAAATGGGGCATCAGCCGCTCTTCCTCGGCGATGGCGCGGATCAGCGTCTGGTCAGCCTCGATGCTGTCGATCGAGGAAATACGCAGCCGCTTCAGTTCGGGCACCAGCTTGAGGATCTTGCGCACCAATGTTCCCAGCCCGGTCGTACCGGGCAGGTCGGCGCCGTAAGAGGTGAGGTCCACTCCGGTCAGCACGATCTCGGCAAAGCCATTTTCCACCACCCGGCGGGCCTGGGCCACCACCGCGCCCATGGGCACGCTGCGTGAAGGGCCCCGGCCATAGGGAATGATGCAGAAGGTGCAGCGGTGATCGCAGCCATTCTGCACCGACAGGAAGGCGCGGGTCCTGCCTTCGAAATGATCCACTATGGGAGACGTATTCTCACGCAGTCCCATGATGTCGGCGACGCGAATCCTGTCGCCAAAGCCGGCATAGCTTTCCGCGGCCAGCTTTTCGGCATTGCCCAGCACCCGGTCCACTTCGGGCATCGCGGCATATGTCTGGGGCTCGGTTTGCGCGGCGCAGCCGGTGACGATGATGCGCCGGTCTGGTTGTTCGCGCTTCAGCTTGCGGATGGCCTGGCGCGACTGGCGCACCGCTTCGGCCGTGACGGCACAAGTGTTGATGACCACCGCATCGCGCAGCTGGGCTTCGCGGGCACGGTCCTTGATCGCCTCGCTCTCATACGCGTTGAGGCGGCAGCCGAACGTCACGACCTCCAGGGTCATGGTTTGCCTGAAAGCTTGTTCAGATCCATCTGGCCGCGAAAGGGTTCGGCGGTGGGTCCGGTCATCAGCACATGGCCGTCGCTTTCGCGCCATTCGATCAGGAGCGAGCCGCCGTCCAGGATCACTTCCACCTTGCGGTCTGTCAGGCCGCGCCGGATGGCCGATACGGCCGTGGCGCAGGCACCAGTGCCGCAGGCAAGCGTCACGCCGACGCCGCGTTCCCACACCCGCATGCGGATTTTTCCCGGGTCCAGCACCTGGGCGAATTCGACATTGGTGCGGTTGGGGAACAAGGGCAGGTTTTCGATTTTGGGGCCCAGCATTGTGATGGGTGCGGCCATGGCATCGGGCACGAACAGCACGCAATGGGGATTGCCCATGGAAGCGGCGCTGGCCGGTACGCTGGATCTGCCCACTTCGATCAGGAAGTTTCTGGTATCGGTTTCCTGCGCCAGCGGGATCTGTTGCCAGTCCAGCCGCGGCTCGCCCACATCCACCGTCACCGCGCCCTTGCCGGCATCGCTGCAGATCAGAAGCCCGCCCTTGGTGGCAAGCTTGACCCGCACCAGGCCGCGTTCGTCCAGCAAAAGGCGCGCGACACAGCGCGTGGCGTTGTAGCAGCTTTCCGATTCCGATCCGTCGGCATTGTAGAACAGCACGCTGGCATCGGCCTGGGCGCCGCCGGGGCGGATCACCACCACCGTGTCGCAGCCCACGCCGAAATGGCGATTGGCCACGGCCTGCATCGCGGCCAGATTGACGGCGGCGTCGCGCGCGTCGAACACCACGAAATCATTGCCCAGGCCGTGCATTTTCACGAAAGCAGTCATGGATGCGTTATAGTGATCCGGAAGGGGCTTTTCTATGGACTTGGAGGCTTATAATTCCCAAGCTGGCGCGACAATATCGCGGAACCGCCATGCGCATCCTTCTCAGCCTGATCGCGCTGCAGCTCATTCTTGCTTCAGGAGCCTTTGCTTTGACCGATGATCCCTATGCCTGGCTGGAAGATGTCCATGGCGAAAAGCCCCTGGCCTGGGTCAAGCAAGAGAATGCCAAGGCGCTGGGGCCGCTGAAGGCCGATCCGCGCTATCAGAAGAATTACCAGTCCGTGCTGGAAGTGCTGGACGCCACCGACCGCATTCCCACCGGCGGCCTCAGCCACGGCTTTGTCTATAATTTCTGGCAGAACGCGGCCAATCCCAAGGGCGTGTGGCGGCGCACTTCGATTGCCGATTACCAGACGAAAAATCCCAAATGGGACGTGCTGCTGGATGTGGATGCGTTGGCCAAGGAGCAGAAAGAAAACTGGGTGTTCAAGGGCGCCGAATGTTCGCCCGGCGAGACGCGCTGCCTGGTGCGGCTGTCGCGCGGCGGCGGCTATGCGGTGGTGCTGCGCGAATATGACCTGAAGGCCAGGCGGCTGGCCGATGACGGCTTTGCCTTGCCCGAGGCCAAGATCGATGCCGGTTACCTGGACGACGACACGCTGCTGTTTGCCACCACCAAGGATGGCGAGACCAAGTCCGGCTATGCCCGCATCGTCAAATTGTGGAAGCGGGACGCGCCCATCACGTCGGCCAAGGTGCTTTATGAAGGCCAGGTGGAAGACGTGCTGGCCGCGCCCGCCACCTTCCACAGCAAACAGGGTAATGCCGCCTTGGTGATACGAGCGGTGAATTTCTTCGAAAGCGATTACTTCCTGCTGGCGGGCGATACGGTGAAACAGTTGCCGTTGCCGCGTTCCGCCGATGTGAAAGGCCTGTTTGACGGCGCCTGGCTGGCCACCTTGCGCCAGCCTTTCGAGACCGGCGGGGTCAGTCTGCCCAAGGGCGCGCTGGTGACGTTCCGCGACGGCGTGCCGCCCCAGTTGATCTTCGCGCCAAATGCGCGCCAGAGCATCGAAAGCGTCGGCATCGGCCACGACAAGGTCTATGCCGCCATCACCGACAATGTGATCGGTGCGGTGCATGTCTTTACGACCGACGGCAAAGGATGGTCGGACCGGGTGCTGCCGCTGCCGGGGCAGGGCAGTGCCGACATTGTCTCGGCCAATGACTTTGGACCCGAGGCGCTGTTCAGTTTCCAGAACTACCTGACCCCGCCCACCCATTATTTCGATGACGGCAGTGACAAGCCCCGCGCCATCAAGTCGCTGCCGGCGCGCTTCGATGGCTCTGGCCTGGTCAGCGAACAGTTCGAGGCCGTCAGCAAGGACGGCACAAAGATTCCCTATTTCGTCACCCGGCCCAAAAACCTGAAGGGCCCGGCGCCCAGCATTCTGTATGGCTATGGCGGCTTCGAGATTTCGCTCACCCCCGGCTACAGCGCCAATATGGGTCGGCTGTGGCTGTCCCAAGGCGGCATCTATGTGGTGGCCAATATCCGCGGCGGCGGTGAGTTCGGGCCCGCCTGGCATGACGCGGCTTTGAAGAACAAGCGCCAGCACGCCTATGACGATTTCGAGGCGGTGGCGGCGGACCTGGCCAGGCGCGGCCTGACCACGCCCAAGCAGCTCGGCATCCTGGGCGGTTCCAATGGCGGGCTTCTGGTCTCCACCGTAATGGTGCAGCGGCCCGACCTGTTCGGCGCCGTGGTCTGCCAAGTGCCGCTGATCGACATGATCGCCTATACCCATATCGGCGCCGGCGCGAGCTGGGTAGCCGAGTATGGCGATCCCGCGATCCCGGCGGAGCGCGATTACATTCTCACCTATTCGCCCTACCAGAACGTCAAGGCAGGCGTGAAATACCCGCCGGTATTCTTCGTTACCGCCACCAGCGACGACCGGGTAACGCCGGTGCATGCCCGCAAGATGGCGGCCCGCATGATGGCCCAAGGCCATGAGGTGCTATTCTACGAAAACACCGACGGCGGCCATGCCGCCGCCGCCGATCACCGGCAGAATGCGGAAATGTGGGGTCTCTCATTCGTCTATCTGGCGAAGAAACTGGGCCTTCGGAATTAAGCCGGCGCGTTAAGACCCGTTACTTTAACGATGCCTGTTAAGCGAGTTTGCAGGTAGCCGTCAGCAGCACCGCGCCTTCGCGCTAAACCCGGCTGTCCCATTTTGAGGCAAGCCTAATGCTCAAGATGTTCAAGAAACTGTTCCGTGACAACAAGGGCGCCACGGCCATCGAGTATGGCCTGATCGCGGCCTTGATTGCCGTGGCCATCATCAGTGGCGTGTCGGCGGTGGGCTCCAAGCTCTCCACCAGCTTCGACACGGTCCAAACGAACCTGAAGTAGTCCTTCAGGGCAGCAGCAAAGGAAACGGCCCGCCAGGCGACTGGCGGGCCGTTTTCATTTCGGAAGACCGATTGTGCCTAGCGGCCCTTGGCAATCCGCGGCTTGGGCGGGGCGGCGGGGACGTCCTTGGGCTTGGAGGCCTTGTAGATCTTGGTCAGGGCCGCGCGGCTTTTGATGGCCGAGGCGTTCATTTCGGGCAGTTTTGGCATGGCGGAGCTTTCGGATGGGAACTTCTGACCCCACTCTAAGGCTCCGGCACCGCTCAGTAAACGGATGAATCCGCAGGGCTGCCCTTAAGCCGGCGCTGCCCCCTGGATGCCCAACCGGACCAGATAGACCGACTGGGAGGCGCACATCCACAGCCAGTCGCGCTTGGGACCGCAGAAGGTCACGTTGGCGCAGGTCTCGGGCAGGCGGATGCGGCCGATCAGCTTGCCCGCCGGGTTCCACACCGTGACCCCCATGTAACCGAGCCTGGAGGTCGAGCCCGACCACACATTGCCCGCCACGTCCACCCGGTGGCCGTCGGGGCCGCAATTGACCCCGTCCACGTCGCAGTCGGTGAAGCGGCGCTGGTTGGCGATCTTGTTGCCCACCACATCGGCCACGTCGATGCCGGTGCCCCAGGCGAAATAGACCTTGGAATAATCCGGCGAGAAGGCGATGCCGTTGGCCACAAGCCCCAGCTTGCCTTCCACGATCACGTCCAGGCGTCCGCTGGGATCCCAGCGATAGATGCTGGGCGGGCGCACCTGCTTCTGCGAGCCGATAATGCCGGCGCTGCCATTGCCGATATTGGGATTGGCCAGGCCCTTGGGGTTGAAGACGGCGATGCCGGGGTCGGGATGGCCCTCGGCCAATTGCGCGCCGTAATAGGGATCGGTGAACCAGATGCTGCCGTC
>JAPLPI010000377.1 GCA_026400305.1 Alphaproteobacteria bacterium
GCTATCGCGCTCTGATCCTGGATGAAACCGGGTATGTGCGGCACATTGGTGGCGAGCGGCATGTCAAACATCCCGCTGATGCGGCCAACGACCTGAGTGGCATTCGGCGCAATGCGCCGTGCCCCTGCGGTTCGGGGATTAAGCTGAAACATTGCCACGGCGCCCTGGCCTGAGCCCGGCTGGGCTGAACCTTGCGCGGTCTGGGGGCCTGCCGCACACTCGGGCCAACAAAAATATTGGGGCGGTCATGCGAAAATTCTTTCTGGCTTTTCTGCTGTTGCCCGCCGCTGCGCTGGCACAGACCGAAAATCCCTTGCCCAAGCCCGAGCTGACGGAAATCTGGTCGCCGGTGCCGCCCAAGGTGGAGCCGGGCAAGATTCTGGGCCAGCCGCCATCCGACGCCATCCTGCTATTCAACGGCCATGACCTGTCCGGCTGGGAAGGCGGCAAGGGCGGGCCGGCTGGGTGGGCCGTGGAGAATGGCGAACTGGTTGATGTGCCCAAGGCCGGCGACATCCGCACCACCCAGATGTTCGGCGACATCCAGCTGCATGTGGAATGGATGGTTCCGGTGTTGCCGCCCGACCGCAAGGGACAGGATCGCGGCAACAGCGGCATCTATTTGCAGGGCCTGTATGAACTGCAGGTGCTGGACAGCTATGACAACCCGACCTACGTCAATGGCGAGGCGGGTTCGATTTACAAGCAGTCCGCGCCACTGGTCAATGCGCTGAAGCCCGCGCCCCACTGGCAGGTCTATGACGTCGTTTACTACGCGCCGCGCTTTTATAACGCCGGGTCCCTGGCCGAGCCGGCGCGCGTCACCGTTTTCCTGAACGGCGTTCTGGTGCAGAGCAGTTTTCTCATCAAAGGTCCGACGGAGTATCGCGGCATTCCTGTGTACAAGCCCCATGGCGACGGGCCGATTTTGCTACAGGCGCACAACAATTCCGTGCGCTACCGGAACCTGTGGGTGCGGAAGCTCTAGGCTTCAGCCGGCATAGTAAAGATTGAGCGTTCTGGACCCGGTAGAAGGTCTGCAGCATCATCGCTACGATGCGTTCCGTGCCGGGCGCAGCCGGTCCTGCACCGCCGAACGGACCACGCCGAACATGCCGGCGGACTCCGGATCGTTCAGGTTGGGACACTCGAATCCCATGCTCCAGTCGACAAAGACGCGGCAGTGATTTCGCTGTCCAGCAGGAAGCGCGGATCGGTATGGCGGCGGTCTGCCGCGATGCGGGTGTACAGTTCGCTAACGCAGCGCTTTTCGCCTTCCAGCATCTGCAGAAAGCCGCCATCGATGTGCAGCAAGAGACCGGTGATCCCCAGCAGCGCGTTGTTGGCGCGCGAGGCGGTCAGGATATTGTCCAGCGCGCTGGGGGCGAGTTCGCTGGTAGGAATGCTTACATAAAAAAGCTGGCGCATGTGGCCAGCTTCGGTCTTCTGGATTGAAAGAAAGTGAAGGCCGCGAACGTTTTTGCGTTAAGACGGCCTTCGTACTTTCTACCGATTTCTTACCTCGCAGGCGTGGGGGCGGGTGTCGGCGTGGCCGAACCAGCTGCGGTGGGGGCCAGTGCCGCTTCCGCCGGCGCAGCGGCGGTCTTCTTCACCGGTTCGGGATTTTCGGCTTCGCGGATGGCCTTGTGCTCAGAGCGGCGCTCTGCGGCTTCCCTAGCCTGGTCGATAAATCGGTTTTGCGCCACGGCTGGAACCGCCGAAACACCCATCAACAGCAACGCTACACACGTATGGTACTTCATGGTGATCCTCATATTTGATACCCCGGGTATCTGATGGAGAAAAATCTGTCATGAGTTTTGCGATTCTGCAATCTTGTTTGTATTTTTTCTGCGGTGCCGTTATGGCTTTGCGTCATGGCCTTACACATCATCAAGCTATGCGTCGGCTGCGACAGCCTTGCGGAACTTTCCGGCTGGCAAAAGCAACGGCTCAAGGAAAAACGCGCCAAGGGCCAAAAACCAGAGCTTGTTCACGTGACACGGATGACACCGAAGCGGGGGGACGAGGTCCTAGACGGCGGCTCGCTCTACTGGGTGATCAAGGGCCAGATCGCGGCCCGCCAGATATTGCTGGCCTTCCGTGAGGTCAAAAAAAACGGGGTTCCTCATTGCGGCCTCGTTTATGAAAAGGCCATAACCCCAGTAGTGGCGAGGCCGCGGCGAGCCTTTCAGGGCTGGCGCTATCTGGAAGACAAGGACGCGCCGCCCGATCTGACCCGGACCAAGGGTGCCAAGGATCTGCCCGAAGCCCTGCAGCGGGAACTTGCGTCGCTGGGTTTGCTCTAAGCTTCGCAGATACTGGCATGGCTGATGCCGGCCGGGCACAGTGGCGCTGTCGAATTCTACAAGGTCAGATAGCCATATTGTCGATCAGCCGCGTCTTTCCGACCTTGGCCGCGGCCAGGATGCGGGCGGGGCGTTCCAGCGCCGTGATGTGATCCATACTTTCGGCATCACGAATGGCGACGTAATCGACATGCGAAAACCCTGCTTTCCAAAGGGCCTCGATGGCGGTGGCTTCCGCGGCGCGCAGGTCGCTGGAACGCGCCGTGGCGATGGTGTCCGTCAGGATTATGTTTAGGAGGGTGGCAATCTTACGTTCGTCTGCGCTGAGATATGCATTGCGCGATGACAGCGCCAGGCCATCGGCCTCGCGCAAGGTGGGCGCGCCGATGACCCGGATTGGCAGATCCAGGTCGCGCACCAACCGTTTGACCACCAGAAGCTGCTGATAGTCCTTTTCCCCGAACACCGCGATGTCGGGCAGGGCGGCGATCAGCAGCTTGGCCACCGCTGTGGCGACACCGGCGAAAAAGTGCGGGCGAAAATTCGTTTCCAGTCCCGCGCTTGGACCACCCACCGTGACGGTGGTGGCGAAGCCTTCCGGATACATTTCTCGCGCGGTGGGCGCGAAGACGATCGCCGCTGCATCGCCAAGTTTTTTCAGGTCCGCTTCCAGGGTGCGCGGATAGGCGTCGAAGTCTTCGCCCGGCGCGAACTGGGTAGGATTGACGAAGATGCTGACCACCACATGGTCGGCGTGCTTCCGCGCCTCCGTCACTAGCGAGACATGGCCATCATGCAGCGCGCCCATGGTGGGCACCATGCCGATGCGGGCAGGTTTAAGCAAAGCCTTCGCCGCGCGAAGCTCCGCCACTGTGGTGACGACTTTGGTCACTAGCGGGTCTGGACCGCTGCGAAGCAGGTCTTGCCGCGCTGGGTCAGGCGGTTGCAGACCTCGCGTGCTTCCTGTTCGGCGAACAGGCCGAAGCGGGCGCGGTACAGTGTGTGGCCGCGCGCCGAGGTGATGGGGGCGATGATCCTGAATGTCCGCGCCAGCACATCCTGCGCCTTGCCGGCATAGGTCTTGAGCTGGGCATCGGCCAGCGCCTTGTCTCCATATGCGCCGATCTGGATGGTCCAGTTGCGCCCCGGGCTGGGCGTCACATCGACATTGCCTTCGCCGGCATCCTCACGCATGGACGGACGCATCAGCGGCTTGGGAACATTGACCTGTGAGACAACGGCAGTCTTGACTAGGTTCGCCTGGGCAGACGCCGGGACAGCGTCGGGACGCGGGCTGGGGCCGGGCGCGTTGACGACATTCCTGGCCACCAGCTGC
>JAPLPI010000416.1 GCA_026400305.1 Alphaproteobacteria bacterium
GTCACGTGACTGCAGCGCCCGCAAGCGGATGCCGTCGATTGGTGTCTGCCAGGTGGCACCAACCTTCCAGGTATTGGCCGAACCGGCGGTGCTATACTGGGCATGGCGGCCGGCAAGGCTCAGGTCGATGTCACCCCAGTCGGCGCTCATCAGGAGCGGAACAACCGTTTCTAGGAAACCTTCGTTTACATCGTAGCGGCCCGAGCCTCCATAGAAGTTGCCGTTGAACCAGTTTCCGCCCGTCACGCAGTTCAGCAGCGGATCATTACAGTCGGCACCGCCGGTCGAAACCGGATCGCCCTTGACGGTATAGTTTTCAACGCGACGTTCGAAACCAACCGCCACCGATACCGGGCCGGCCCATGTGGAAAGAGGTTCGCCATTTAGGTCGATGCTGAATGCGTCCTCGCGCAGGTGTGTATTCTGCAAGGTGCCGCCCTGCGCGCCATACTTGCCGCCATACAGCCAGTCGATCGTTGCCTGCTGGACCGGCGCATTGCCGAACACGTTATATGGCACGCAGCCAATGCCGCGTGCGGCGACGGAGCGGCAGACGGTGGTGCCATTGGGGCCGGTGACTGAATCGACCGCAGCGTTAAAATAGGGGTTAAGGAAGGTGCGAACCCGGATCTTGGAACCGACTTCACCATGTTGGTAATAGGTGCTCCAGTTCCAGTCCGTACCTACCGCGTTGAATTCACCTTCTCCACCGACCACATAGCGACGCATCGTGCGCGCGGTCTTTATAGTTGCGCCGTCATCGACTGCGCCATTGTCGGTACCAATCTGGAAACTGTTGACGTTATTGTCGGCACACGCCTGGTTGATTGAGGCAGGGAGCTGGGCGTTGGGGCCGGCGCTATTGCCGGCAGCGCCGCCCGGCATCTTAGCAATCTGGGCAGTAGTAGGCCCGGTGCCGCAATAAACATTTAAGCCGCCAAAAATCGGGATGTTTCTGACCGAGCGGTTTGATGTCTTGGCGTCACCAAAATTTATGGTTGTGAAGACGCGGAAGTTGTCCGTGATGTCATAGCCGATGCGGGTATAAAGGTTGAGGCGGCTCAACGGACTGATGTCGGTTATGCCGTTGCCGAAAACGCCGCTTGTGTCGCCGCCAATACAGAACGGCGCAAGGCAGTTGTTGACCGCCCCACCTGTGGCAGCCTTGCTGGGAACTCCCTGGAGGCCGTTTGCCCCGACGCCGTAGTTGAAATTGAAGGGGGTGCCATTGGCACCGAAGGCGGTGCCCTGCAATGGTCCGGTTGTGATGATGCCATACTTGCCTTGTAAGTAGGGCTGGACGTTCGAAGCGACAGTGTATTGCGGAAAACCTGTGGGCGTGTTGGCGATGCTGTAGCGTAGCTGGCCCGTTGAGTTGAACCACTTGCGGCCACCGGCGCCCTTGCCTACGCCATAGTCACCAACGCCAACGCCGGCTTCATAGTCATATTCGGCGGATACTTGGATATGGCCGCGATCGTTCATGAAGCTCGTGCCGGCTGCGACCTGGAACAGGGCGTTAGTGTTGTCGCCATAGGTCGAGATTCCGCCCTGAAGGTTGCCCTTCAGGCCAATAAATTTTTTATCTGTGACGAAATTGACCACGCCTGTGACTGCGTCTGAGCCCCAGGAGGCCGAGGCGCCACCGGTCACCACGTCGACTCGCTGAACCAGTAGATGTGGCAGCGCGCTGACGTCCTGGATGCCGGTGACGTTGGAAGGAACTATTCTCTGGCCATCGAATAGTGTCAGGGTTCGGGTGGCGCCCAGGCCACGCATGGCGAAGGAGGACAAGCCATTGGTGCCGCCGCCGGTGCCGCCAGTGCCGTTCTGGGTGCCTTGGCTACCCATTAGGGACGGCAGTTGAATTACGGCGGCGTAGATGTTGGGCTGCGCCTGCGTGGCGATGTCATCAGAACCGATCACGGTCGTCGGCGTGGGCGCCTGGAACCCGTCGCGCACGATGCGCGAGGCGGAAACCGTAACTTTTTCAGTGTCTTGCGCATTGGCAGCTCCAAGGACCACGTTACCAAAAACAGCTAGCAAGGCAGCCGTTTGTCCCGCGGCCAAAGCACGGCTCTTAAAAGACGCGCCGCTGTACCGATTTGGCTTATTATTATGCATTTGTTTCCCCGATCGCATCTAGCCCGCGTTTTGCGTAGGCTGATTTTTTGTTATTTTTAGCGAATTTTGTATATTGGACCATAATATCATATAATTGACAAGATCTCACCCAATAGCGCTCATTATCTAAAACAAGTGACTAGCAGAGCAGGATTCTGGCACTCTCTGGACATCAGGCACATACCCCTTTGGGAGGACTAGTGCGCACGAAGGCCATTCTAGCTGCTGCTGCGTTCTTGGTTTGCGCCACTAACGGCGGCTTGGCTGCATGGGCTGCCGGCAGCGACCAGATTTTAGGTCTGCGCCGCCTATCCGAACAGGAATACCGCAATTCAATCGCAGATATTTTTGGTAAGGATGTAATGGTCCAGGGCATGTTCGAGCCTCAGGTCCGCATGGGCGGATTAGTAACGACCAGTTCGTCAATCCTGTCGGTGACGCCGGCGGGCTTTGAATCCTTCTCCAAGATGGCCGACAGCATTGCCATCCAGGTGACAGACGAAAAACACCGCACCAAGACCGTCTCCTGCCAGCCCAAGGATCCAAAGGTTCCAGACGATGTCTGCGCCTCAGAATTTCTTGGTCATTACGGCCTTATGCTGTTCCGCCGCCCACTGGCGGCTGGCGAACTTAAGGCGCGGGTAAAGCAAGCCCGCACCATGACCAAGTCCCCTGGCGACTTCTATAATGGACTTCGTTATGGCCTGGCCCAGATGGTGCAGTCGCCGAACTTCCTGTTCCGTAAGGAACTGGGGATGAAGAGCGACGATGTTTACACACTGGAGCCCTATAGCCGGGCCACACGCATCAGTTACCTTATGTGGAATTCAACCCCCGACACCGAACTTCTGGAGTCAGCTAAAAACGGCGAGTTGAGCACTCAAGCGGGCCTGGAAAAGCAGGTCAATCGTCTTCTGGCCTCGCCGCGACTGGAATCAGGCATGCGCGCCTTCTTCAATGACATGCTGATGCTGGACAATTTCTCTACAGTTTCCAAGGACGCGCTGATCTATCCGAAGTGGGGTGGGGTGATGGCGCCGTCCGCCAGGGAAGAAACTCTGCGCAGCGTGATCAGCCTGACACTGCATGACAATGGCGATCTGCGCGACCTGATGACGACGCGAAAGACCTTCATCAATCGCAGCCTGGCAGCGATCTATGACGTCGACTTCACGTTCGATGGCGACTGGATGCCGTATGAATTTCCCAAAACATCTGGCCGCAGCGGCATCGCTACCCAAGTTTCGATGCTCAGTATGTTCTCCCATCCGGGCCAGAGCTCGCCTACTAAGCGCGGCGTCGCGCTGATGGATATTTTCCTGTGCGAGCCGACACCGCAAG
>JAPLPI010000438.1 GCA_026400305.1 Alphaproteobacteria bacterium
GGCATGGACAGGCTTTACGTTGCCCTCGGCATTGGTAATGACCATGCTCGGGATCGGCATGGGCTATTTCGCCGCGGGCATTCCCGGATGGCTCAGCCATGGACTGATGCTTGTGGCGGTGCCCGTCGTTGCTCAGGCGATTGTTCTGATGACGCGCCAGCTTTGTATAGACTGGCCACGCCGTTTTCTCGCGCTGGTTTCGACCGTCATTTTGTTATGGCTGCCATTGCCCGCAATCCAACCGCTCACGATCTCGGCGGGGGGAGTCCTAGGCTGGTTTTTCCTCAAGGGTCCAGGCGAAAATCTCCCGATGGCTTTCCCCACGGGCCTGAACCGACGGACCGCGTTTGCCGCTCTCGGGCTGTTCTTCCTGCTGCTGGGATTTCTGCCATTGGTCAGTGGCATACTCAACAATCACGCTCTGGCGGTGTTTTCAGCTTTCTATCAGTCTGGTGCGCTCGTCTTCGGTGGCGGGCATGTGGTTCTGCCGTTGTTGCAGTCGGCCGCTATCCCGACAGGGTGGGTATCGGGCGCCGACTTCCTGGCAGGCTATGGCGCCGCCCAGGCCATGCCGGGCCCCCTTTTTTCTTTTGCGGCCTATCTCGGCGCCGTGATGACGTCCGCGCCCAACAACCTGTCAGGCGCGGCCTTCTGCCTTGCGGCCATCTATCTGCCGTCTTTCCTGCTGGTCATCTGGGCACTTCCGGTTTGGCAAGCCGTGCGCCACCACCCACAAGTCCGAGGCGCGTTAAGCGGCGTGAACGCCGTTGTGGTGGGGCTTCTGCTGGCGGCGTTCTGCCGGCCGGTCTGGACCTCGTCCGTTCACGCCCCCAGCGACTTTCTATTGGCCCTTGCTGCCTTCGGGTTGTTGACGGCGGCCAACATGCCCTCCTGGGCGGTCGTTATTCTCACCGTCGTTGGCGCCGGTCTCCTTGCTGTCGTATGATAGGGCCGCCTGGCGATGCCTGTTATTCGGCGACCTTCCGCCTCTTGGCTGTAGGCGCCTTTTTCAGCAGCATCTTGAGATACTGGCCCGTGTAAGAGAGCGGGTTCTTGGCCACCTCTTCGGGCGTGCCGGTGGCCACGATCTCGCCGCCGCCATCGCCGCCTTCGGGGCCCAGATCCACAATCCAGTCGGCAATCTTGATGACTTCCAGATTATGCTCGATCACCACTATGGTGTTGCCGGCGGTGACCAGTTCCTGCAGCACTTCTAGCAATTTCTTGACGTCGTGGAAATGCAGGCCGGTGGTGGGCTCGTCCAGGATGTAGAGGGTGCGCCCGGTGGCGCGACGAGACAATTCCTTGGACAGCTTGACGCGCTGGGCCTCGCCGCCTGAGAGCGTTGTGGCCTGCTGGCCGATGGAGATGTAGCCCAATCCCACCCGCTTGAGGGTTTCGAGCTTTTCGGCAATCGATGGAACCGCCTTGAACAGTTCGGCGCCGGCCTCGATGGTCATGTCCAGCACATCGGCAATGGAATGGTCCCGGAACTTCACTTCCAGGGTCTCGCGGTTGTAGCGCTTGCCCTTGCAGACATCGCACTGAACATAGACGTCGGGCAGAAAGTGCATCTCGATCTGGATGACGCCGTCGCCCTGGCAGGCTTCGCAGCGCCCACCCTTGACGTTGAAGCTGAAGCGGCCGGGCGCATAGCCGCGGGCCTTGGATTCCGGCAGCTCGGTAAACCAGTCGCGAATGGGCGTGAAGGCCCCGGTATAGGTGGCCGGATTGGAGCGCGGGGTGCGGCCAATTGGGCTCTGGTCGATGTCGATCACCTTGTCCAGATATTCCAGGCCTTCGATCCGGTCATGGGGCGCCGCTTGCTGGCGCGCCTGGGTCAGTTTCTTGGCCGCCGCCTTGAACAGGGTCTCTATGGTGAGGGTGGACTTGCCGCCGCCGGACACGCCGGTGATGCAGGTTAGGGTGCCCAGCGGGATTTGCGCCGTGACGTTCTTGAGGTTGTTGCCGCGCGCACCGACCACCTTCAGCCAGCGGTTATGGGCGGCCTTGCGACGCTGCGCCGGGATCGGGATGTTCTCGGCGCCGCTGAGATAGCGGCCGGTCAGGCTTTTCTTGTTGGCGATGATGTCGGCCGGGGTACCTTCGGCAATAATATGGCCGCCATGCACGCCGGCGCCCGGGCCCATGTCGATGACATGGTCGGCGGTGCGAATGGCGTCTTCGTCATGCTCCACCACCAGCACGGTGTTGCCCATGTCGCGCAGGCCGCGCAGAGATTCCAGCAGCTTTTTGTTGTCGCGCTGGTGCAGCCCGATGCTGGGTTCGTCCAGCACATACAGCACTCCGGTCAGGCCCGAGCCGATCTGGGAAGCCAGACGTATGCGCTGGCTTTCCCCGCCCGACAAGCTGCCCGATGCGCGCGCCAGGGTCAGGTAATCCAGTCCTACATTATTAAGGAATTTTAGGCGGGCACGAATTTCCCTCAGGATGCGGGCAGCGATTTCCCGCTGCTGCTTGTTGAGTTTCTTGTCTATATCGCGGAACCAGCTGTCGGAATCGCGGATAGACATCTCACAGGCCTGACTGACATGTAGCCCACCGATCTTCACCGCCAGGGCCTCTGGCTTCAGACGATAGCCGCTGCAGACCTCGCAAGGGCTTTCGGACTGGAAGCGCTCGAGCTCCTCCTTCACCCAGGCGCTGTCGGTCTCGCCAAGGCGGCGGCCCATGTTGGGGATGACACCCTCGAATTCTTTCTTGGTGTCATAGCGGCGCATGCCATCGTCATAGGTAAACTTGATCACCTCGTCGCCGGAGCCATTGAGGATAACGTCCCGCGCCTTCTTGGGAAGTTCTTTCCAGGCATCGTTAACAGAAAATTTGTAATGCTTGGCCAGCGCCTCGAGCGTCTGTAGGTAATAGGGCGAGGACGACTTGGCCCAGGGCGCGACGGCGCCTTTCTTGAGAGTCAGTGTCTCGTCGGGCACTACCAGCGCATTGTCGAAATAATTTTGTACGCCCAGACCGTCACATTCGGGACAGGCGCCGTGGGGGTTGTTGAAAGAAAATAGGCGAGGCTCTATCTCGGTGATGGTGAAGCCACTGACTGGGCAGGCGAATTTAGACGACAGTATTATCTGCCGCGCCGTGCCGTCCTTTTCCTTCTCGTCGGCGAATTCCACCACTAGAAGACCATCGGCCAGGCCCAGTGTCGTCTCGATGGAATCGGGCAGGCGGTTACCGATGTCGGCCTTGACCACGATGCGGTCGACCACGATCTCGATGTTGTGCTTGATCTTCTTGTCCAGCGCCGGAGTGGCGCCGATGTCATAAAACTTTCCGTCTACCTTGGCGCGCTGGAAACCCTTCTTCTGCAGTTCCGCCAGTTCCTTACGGTACTCGCCCTTGCGGCCGCGCACGATGGGCGCAAGCAGGTAAAGCCGCGTGCCTTCTGGCAGCGATAGGATACGGTCGGCCATCTGGCTGACGGTCTGGCTTTCGATGGGAAGTCCGGTGGCTGGCGAATAGGGCACGCCGACGCGCGCAAATAGCAGCCGCAGATAGTCGTAAATCTCGGTCACTGTGCCCACGGTGGAGCGCGGATTCTTGGATGTTGTCTTCTGCTCGATGGAGATGGCCGGCGATAGGCCTTCGATATGGTCCACGTCCGGCTTCTGCATCAATTCGAGAAACTGGCGCGCGTAAGCCGATAGAGATTCTACATAGCGGCGCTGACCTTCGGCATAAATGGTGTCGAAGGCGAGGCTCGACTTGCCCGAGCCGGACAGGCCGGTCAGTACCGTCAGGGTGTCGCGCGGAATCTCCACGTCGATATTCTTGAGGTTGTGCTCGCGGGCGCCGCGAATGGAAATGTTCTTAAGCATTAGTTGGCTTTTCTGCTCGTAAGGCTGGCAAGATATCGTTTGTTGGCATCTGCGGGGACCGCACCCAGTTCCATAAGTATGACAATGGCCTTCAGCGCAAGGTCATAGGAGCCGAAGCAATGGTGCGCCACCAGAGCGAGGTGCTTCCACTGCTCAGCGCTCATATTTTCCGCACGACTGATGTCGCGGACATAGACCATGTCGGTTTCAAGGAGCTGGCGGATGCCCCGGTTTGGTTGATTGCCAATCACCATAGGCGACAGAGGCCAGATCTTTGTGCCGGTGACACAATGGGGCAGAAATCCGAGTTCCCGCATGGCCAAGTCTATCTCACCGAACGGCGGCTGGTTCTTGTAAAGGGGAACAAATGAAACTTCCGTCTGCACCACTACCGCGTCCTTAAGCTTGGCGCGACCATGGGCCAGAACCTCGCGTTCGCCGCCCTGGACATCCATTTTCAGAAAGTCCACCTGCGCGATCTCGGCGACATCGTCCAGCTTTTTGGTGATGACAGGGATCTGGGTTTTCACTTGACCCCACATAGGAAACAAATTGAAAAGCGCCAGTTGCGCAGGGTCCGGTTCTAGTAGGCTGGTCATGCCTTCCAGCTCGCAGACATGCAGGGTGCGTTCGGTTCCGTCTCCCAGGGCGTAAGGTAGATAACGCTCGTGTAGACCTTTTGTCTGATCCAGTTTTTCCAGCGCATGAGCCAGCGGCTCAAAGCCTATCACTTCGCATAGCCCAGCCTCCAGCATCGCCTTGTAAGGCGGATCGCCGTCGATTGGATTGGCGCCCACATCTACGATCGCAGTTGGTCGCTGTGGGGCCAGAATCTGTGTCAGTAAGTCCATGTTCTGTTCATAGCCTTTTTGCGGTCGCTAAATAAAAAAAAGAGAACAATCATGTTCTTTGAACCCATTTTTCATTTGCAATTTTGCTTTTTTCAGTACTAATAAATCATAGAAAGTTGGCAAATTTTCTACTAGAAACAAGCTTTTATATTGCATCATCGCGCATTTTTAGGGGGCTGCTGTGATGAATTTATGCAAGGCCATGACGGCTATGGTGGTAGTGGCCGCGATGGCCGGCTCCCAGGCCATGGCGGCCGATGGCGCCCTGGCCCCCGGCAAGCCCGCCGGGGTGCAAGAGGCTCGCATTATTCGGCACACCCAAAAATTCCTGCTGATCGGCGGCGTCTGCGACGCTGCTCACTGCCCGAACACAGCTGTGCCCAGTACGCCGAGCACGCCCTAAGGTCAGTTGGCGGTCAATCTCATCTGCCGCATGAGCCAGAGGCCTGCGGGCGGGCGGACATGCACTAGGTCCACATAATTGGGACTTGCCCCCTTCACCATCTTTTCATTTGTGAGGGCACTGGGCTGTAGGAAGTCGAATAGCGCAACCTGAGCGGGACAGCGCCCATTGTGTTGCTGCACTTTGTCCTGCACTTCCTGCTTGAAGGCATTCAGACCGGCCATATCTGTCTGCTGGTACTGATGCTGAATGGAGCTGTGGTCCGGAGGAAAATAGAGGATCAGTTTGGCGTTGGCCCGGCACGCGGCGTCTAGCATCGTGTTCATTTCACTGCGCGCGCGCGCGCCCATACTCATGCTGCGCGCCCGCCGATAGGCTAGGTCGCGCCGCATTACCGCTTCAGTCATATGGCTGTAGGCGCCGAAGATGTCAGGGCGATCGGCGGCGGTCTGTCCGGGCTTCAGCCGCACCAGCGCGTAGACGCCTAGTGCGTTCATGCCCAAAGCGCCACCGCTTAGATAACGGGTGGTGAAAAGCCACAAGCCGCGGCGCGGCGTTGGCGCGCCGTCTTTCGTTACCGACAGGCGCGTCTCATCGAAGCTGGGTAGGGCTTCGCCAGCGCCGCCATTGCCGGTGAAGGCATCCAGCGACACCAGTACGGTCTTCACGGAAGGGTGCGCTAAAGTGTCCTGCACCAGGCGGCGCGCCTCGTAGGGCGACATGCTGGAGGCGCCGTAATTGAAGCGTCGAAGGCGTCGCGTACTCGGCTGGAGCCGACAAAGACCAGTTCGGGCTGGACCGCTTCCAGCCAGGCCGGTTTCACCGCACGTTCGAAGCCCGACAGGGTCTGCACACTGCCGCCGACAGGATGGGCCAGGATGAAATGCTCCGCCCAAACGTTGAAACCCGCCAGCGCGGTGATGGCCGCAAGCACCGTGCCTAGAAACCAGATGGGATAGCGAGTTTTTTCCATCAGAACTGGAAGTAGATGAAGGGTTTTAGATTGGACAGCGCCAGAACCGCCACGATGCAGAGCAGGCCATAAGCGGCGGCGTTCAGTGGCGTGGGTTTCCAGGACAGGAAAGGCGCCGGTGTCACATGCTGGTTCTCATAGGGCGAGGGCAAGGCGGGATTGTGTCTCCACATTAGCTCCATGGAGTTGGGCATGAACCACACCATGCCGAATAGCAGCAGGAGCGCCACCGCCGCCAGCGGCGAGAAGCTTACCACCGCGGAATGGCCCATGCCCGCAAGGCCCTCCGCAACATTACGCGCGGACGCCAGATCGGGCGCGCGGAATACGATCCAGGCCAGCGATGTCATCAGAAACGTCAATGCTACCGATGCTGCGTGCAGCGGAAGCTTCAGGGCGGCGGGCAAGCGCATGTCCCTGGTGCCGTGGCGGAATGCGTGATTGATGGACAGGTACAGGCCATGCAGCCCGCCCCACAACATGAAGGTCCAGCTCGCCCCGTGCCACAATCCGCCCAGTAGCATGGTGATGAACAGGTTCAGATAACGCCGCGCCGGTCCCTGCCGGTTGCCGCCCAGCGATATGTAGAGATAGTCGCGCAGGAATGCTGACAGCGAGATGTGCCAGCGCCGCCAGAACTCGATGATGCTGGCCGCCTTGTAGGGCGAATGGAAATTCACCGGCAGGCGGACGCCCAGCATCAGCGAGGATCCCAGCGCCATGTCGGAATAGGCGCTGAAATCGAAATAGATCTGGAAGGCGAAGAACAGCATGCCCAGCCAGCTGTCGGTGGCGCCCAGATGCGTGCCGCGCCCGGCTGCATTGAAAATGGCGTCGGCAAAAGGGGCCAGATTGTCGGCGATCAGGCTTTTCTTGGCTAGACCGATGGTGAAGAGCGTCACGCCGGCCGCCAGATCGTCATTACGGGCGCGCAGCTGGCGGAACTGCGGTATCAGATCGTTGTGGCGGACGATGGGGCCGGCGATCAGATGCGGGAAATAGGCGACAAACAGCGCGTAATCCAGCAGCGAATAATTATGCGTCTTGCCAGCATCGGCATCCAGCAGATAGCTGATCTGCTCGAAGGTGAAGAAGCTGATGGCCAGGGGCAGGAAGAAGTTGGGCAGCGGCAGCCCGATGTCGAAGATCTGGTTGGCGGTGCCCACCAGCAAACTGTCGTATTTGAAGGTGGCGATCAGGCCGAGGTTGAACAATAGGCCGGCGATCAACAGCGGCCGGCGGGCCTTGCCCCTGGCGCGGCGCTGTTCGATCTCCCGGCCCAGCACATAGTTCACCAGGGTGGAGCCACACAGCAGGAGCAGGAAGTCGGCCCGCCACCAGGCATAGAAGGCGTAGGAGGCCAGCAGCAGGAACACCCGCCGCCCGGTTAGGGCGCTGGCCTCCAGCAGGCGAAAGCCCAGCACCGCCAGGCCCAGGAACAGGAAATAGGGATAGGAATTGAAGGGCATGCGCCTCACCCGCTGTCTGCCTTATCGGGGAAAAGGGGCAACAAGGCTATTGGAACATAACAAGAACGATGTTAAGGCGTGGATAACAGGCGCGGGTTTGTGGCGCAGGGGCAGCCCGCTCGTCTAACGTTGCGACAGATACGGAGAAAGATCATGGCCGGCAGCGTCAACAAGGTGATTTTGGTGGGCAATCTGGGCAAGGACCCGGAGGTGCGGCGCCTGACTTCCGGTGATCCAGTGGTCAATCTGTCCATCGCCACGTCCGAAAGCTGGCGCGACAAGGCCAGCGGCGAAAAGAAAGAAAAGACCGAGTGGCACCGGGTGGTGATCTTCAACAAGAATCTCGCTGACGTGGCTGAGAAGTATTTGAAGAAGGGCGCCAAGGTTTACATCGAAGGCCAGTTGCAGACCCGCAAATGGACCGACAAGGACGGCGCCGAGAAATACTCCACCGAAGTGGTGTTGCAGAATTTCCGCGGGGAACTGACCATGCTGGATGGCCGCAACGGCGGCGGTGAAGGCGGCGGATTTGGCGGCGGCGGCAGCCGCGGCGCCGGCGAAGCGCCCGCCAGCTTCCAGCGCGACGAGATGGATGACGAAATCCCCTTCTAGTCTCGCCGGTTTTTCCATTCTTTTGGTGGTTTGTGGCTGTGCGTCTTCTTCGGGCGCGCCCGCCACTGTGATCACCCAGCCCGATATCGCGGCGGCCTATCTGCCGTTGCATGCCCGTGTCCATTTTGGAATCGACAGCGCCGAGGGCGCCGCGGTGGTGATCGCGCCAGGCATCGCCGTGACCAACGTCCATAACGAAAAGCTGCTGAACCCCAAGACCGTGATCGGCACGCGGCAGGACTACGACCTGATGTTCTTCCGCACACCCCGTAGCGCCGCGCTGCAGACCGCCGCACCGGTGATTGGTGCGGCCGTCACCGCCTATGGCCAGGGCGCCGACTGCGAATTGCTTGTCGCCCATGGCACGGTGTGCCAGATCAAGACCTGCGCCGGCTGCACCTCGCCGGCCTATTTCACCTTTGCGGGCAATGCAGGGCCCGGTTTTTCCGGCGGTCCTGTGCTGGATAGCGCCGGGCGGCTGGTGGGTATCAACTTCGGCTAGAAGGATGTGAAATCGGAGCGGCTGATCTATGTCTATGACATGGCGCGGGTGTGGGCCGAACTGGCGGCTGTACAGGCCTCGCCAAGGCGCTGAATCGGCGGGCAGATCCGGGCGTTCAGAGGCCTTGTTCGCGGGCGGTATTCGGCGGCGCAGAAACGCTAAAAAAACTGAGTTAAAACAGTATCTTCTAGGGCGTTAATTTTCTGGTTTGCACCGCTCAGAAATGCTAGGAATCACGCCTGATTTTCACGCGCTGCCGCAGCGCTTTTGAAGGCCGCATTTTGAGCGACAATCCCGATACCATTGCACCGCCAGAGGGCGGCAATCCCATGCAAACCATCGCGGTCGAAGACGAGCTGAAGC
>JAPLPI010000198.1 GCA_026400305.1 Alphaproteobacteria bacterium
CGGTCATGCCGGCGATATAGTCCCGCGCTACAGTGCCCGGCACCGCCTCGCGCGCTGCCAGTGTCCAGTCGGGCGGCAACAGCCCCGGATCGGCGACGAAGGCCTCATACAGGGCGGTCACCACCGCCTGGGCGCGGGTCATGGAATTGGCGATCCGGGGATGGCGGTACATGTTCTGCATCTGGAAGACCTTCAGCGCCTTCAGCCGCGGAAACAAAGCCGGCGAGAAAGCGGCCATCGAGTGCCCTGCCCCCCGCAGCGCCGCAGCGCTGGCAAATCCGCCGGCTGCCAGTTTGGCGCGGGTGGTCGCCATCACATCCTCCATCAACTCACTCATCAGAGTGCGGATCAATTCGCCGATGAAGCGCGACAGTTCCAGATTGCCATGCCGCGCCAGCACGCCCTTGACGTGATCGCCGGCCAGCGGCGCCTCTGTGAGGTCGCCAATGGTGAAGATGCCGGCGCGCAGTCCGTCATCTATGTCGTGGCTGACATAGGCGATGTCGTCCGCCAGCGCCGCCAGTTGCGCTTCCAATCCCGGCCAGCTTTCCAGTTCCAGCGGCCAGCGTTTGTCGAAGCTGGCAATAGGGCCGGGCTGCGCACCGATGAGCGGGCCATTGTGCTTAACTAATCCTTCCAGGGTTTCCCAGGTCAGGTTCAGGCCGTCGAAATCAGCGTATCGATGTTCCAGCTTGGTCACCAGCCGCAGCGCATGGGCATTGTGATCGAAACCGCCAATGTCCCGGGTCACTGCATCCAGCGCTTCCTCGCCGGCATGGCCGAACGGCGTGTGGCCCAGGTCATGCGCCAGCGCCACGGTCTCGGCTAGGTCTTCATCTGCCTCCAGTGTACGCGCCAGGCTGCGCGCCAGTTGCGCCACTTCCAGCGAATGGGTCAGGCGGGTGCGGTAATAGTCGCCTTCATGCTGCACAAAGACCTGCGTCTTGTGCTAGAGGCGTCGAAAGGCACTGGAATGGATGATGCGATCGCGGTCGCGGGAATAGCAGCTGCGGGTGGCGCTCTCGTTTTCCGGATAGAACCGCCCCCGGCTGGCAGCGGGGCTGGCGGCATAGGGGGCATGCGGCCCCGGCGGACTGACAATGGGCCCCAACAGGCGCCCGGAAGGGTTGGTTTCGGCCATGCCGAGGACTACATAGAGAGAGTGCCCCAGACTGCAAGCGTCCCTAGGAACGAACAATGACCGCCATGCCCGTGACCCTGTCCGACCGCGCCGCCAAGAGGATCGCCGATATCCTTAAAGCTGAGCCCCAGCCGTCCGCCCTGCGCGTGGCGGTGACCGGCGGCGGCTGTTCGGGGTTCCAGTATAATTTCGCGCTGGATGAAGCCCACCTGGACGAAGACCTGGTGTTGGAAAAGAACGGCGCCAAGGTGCTGATCGATCCGGTGTCCCTGGACTTCCTGGCCGGCGCGGAAATCGACTTCACCGACGACCTCAAGACGGTGGACGAAGGCTTCCCGCGCGAGCCGTTCGAGGCGCTGGGCTACAACTGCGCCGTACACGGACAAAAGAGCTATAACGGCGTCGCCATCCTGTCCAGGCACCCTATGGAGGACGTCACCCCGCGCCTGCACGCGCCCGATGGCGTGCTCGATGACCATTCGCGGTATCTCGAGGCGGTCATCACCGGCAACAATGGCATGGTGCGCGTCGCCTCTATATACGCCCCCAACGGCAACCCCTGCCCCGGCCCCAAGTTTGATTTCAAGCTGGCCTGGCTGGAAAGACTGCGGATCCACGCCAAGACGTTGCTCAGAAACGAAGAGCCGGTGGTGCTAATGGGCGACTACAATATTATCCCCGAGGACAAGGATGCCGACCGGCCCAAGGCCTGGGTGAAGGACGCCCTGTTCCAGCCGGAGTCCAAGGCGGCGCTGCGGCGGATCGAAAATCTGGGCTACACTGACGCCTTCCGCGCGCTACATCCCGAGGGCGGTCATTACACCTTCTGGGATTATTTCGGCTCCTGGGAGCGCAACAACGGCATCCGCATCGACCATGTCCTGCTGTCGCCGCAGGGCCTGGACCGGCTGAAAAATGTCGGCATCGACAAGGATGTGCGCGGCGCCAGCGAAAAACCCTCCGACCATGTTCCGGTATGGGTAGAGTTAAACGTCTGACCTTTTCTTGCCCCAATTGTCGCTAAAGTTTGGCCCATGCGAATTTTTGCCCTCCTGATCACCGCCCTGCTCGTAGCATCCCCAGCATTGGCGGCCGACAAGCGCGTGCTGCGCATCGACAGCCTGACCGCCAGCCAGAAGGACGGCGCCATCCTGGTGCAGGCCAAGGGCGCGGTGTCCTCCG
>JAPLPI010000226.1 GCA_026400305.1 Alphaproteobacteria bacterium
AGCGCTCCACCACGTGTCTTTTCACCGGTCTCCACCAGGGCTTCGCCGAGCCGGATCTTGCCGATGGAGGAATTTGGCGTTTTGGCGCCGAACCAGGCGACCAGGGCGGCGGCGGGCACGTCGGGCGTGATGGCGGCTTCCGCGCGTGCCTGCAGCGTGCCGTGCAGCGGCCATGTGCTGGCGCTGCTCGAGGATGCGGTGTCTTTGATCACTGCGTCGATCTCGGAGAAGGTCGCGCCGCTGTTCTTGTCCAGGGCATAGCGCCATTCCAGCAGCCGCCGGGCCGTGGCGTTCTGTCCCTGTGCCGCCATGGCACGCGCGCCCACCCAGTCGCCCTTCGACGAAGCCTCGAAGGCGCGGACGAAGAGGTCATGCTCGGGCGCGGATAGGAATCGCAACCGGCTGGGCCGTGTCCCCGAAACCCCGGCGCCGGACGTGCTGCCGTCGGGGATAAGCTGCATCATCACCACATCGCCGCTGCGGCTAAGCCCATTAGGAAGGGAAGAGGGCGGCAGGGTTTGGGCCAGCGCCGCGCCCCCGGCGATCAGGGCGGTGCAAAGCAGCGAGGTACGCAGAAGGGGCATGGTCATTATTTCAGGGTGCAGCTTGTTGAAAAGCGTGGATCGGCTTAGACGAAACACCGCCACCGGGGCCATAATGGGCCCTTAAATGGCGGGCAACAATGTGACCGCCCGCAAAAAGAAATCGAGACGCTCCATGACTGCTATCCGTGACTGCATCAAAGGCTCCCTGACCGCCCTGGTGACCCCGTTCAAGAACGGCAAGGTGGACGAGGACGCCTTCCGCGCCCTGGTGGACTGGCATATCGCCGAGGGTACGCAGGGACTGGTTCCCTGCGGCACCACCGGCGAATCGTCGACCCTGAGCCATGAGGAACATGCCCGGGTGACCGAGCTTTGCGTGGAGCAGGCCAAGGGGCGCGTGCCGGTCATCGCAGGTGCCGGTTCAAATTCAACCGACGAAGCCATCATACGCACCCGCCATGCCAAGGAGGTCGGATGCGATGCCGTCCTGCATGTGACGGGCTATTACAACAAGCCCAACCAGGAAGGTCAGTACCGCCACTTCATGGCCATCGCCGAGGCCGTGGACATTCCGGTCATCCTCTACAACATCCCCGGCCGCGCGGTGGTGGGGATCAATGTCGAGACCATGGTGCGCCTGTCCAGGCACAAGAACATCATCGGGGTGAAGGACGCGACCGCCGACCTGAACCGTCCCAGCCGCGAGCGGCTGGCCTGCGGCAAGGACTGGCTGCTGCTGTCGGGCGAGGACGGCACGGCGCTGGGCTACAACGCCCATGGCGGGGTGGGCTGCATTTCTGTGACGGCCAATGTGGCGCCGCGCCTGTGCGCGGAGTTCCAGGCAGCCTGCGCCGGCGGCGATTATGCCAAGGCGCGGGAATACCAGGACCGGCTGATGCCGCTGCATGACGCCATGTTCTGCGAGACCAATCCGGGGCCGGTGAAGTATGCGGTGTCGCTGCTGGGCAAGTGCGCCGAAGACATGCGCCTGCCCATGATCCCGCCGGAGGACGCCTCGCGGGCCCGGATCAAAAAGGCGATGCAGGACTGTGGCCTCATCAACTAGATGGTCAAGAAAAAAGAAGACGGCTTCAAAATCATCGCCGACAACCGCAAGGCGCGTTACGCCTATGCGATCGACGAGACGTTTGAAGCCGGCATCATGCTGGTGGGTTCGGAGGTCAAGTCGTTGCGCAACGGCAAGACCACCATCGGGGAATCCTACGCCCACGCCAAGGATGGCGAGCTGTGGCTGGTGAACTGCTATATTCCCGAATACACCCAAGCCAGCCGATTCAACCATGAACCCAAGCGCACCCGAAAGCTGCTGGTGCATAAGCGCGAGGCGGCCAAATTTGCAGCGGCGATCCAGCGCGAGGGCATGACCCTCATTCCGCTTAAGTTGTATTTCAACGCCAAGGGCCGGGCCAAGATCGAACTGGGCGTGGCCAAAGGCAAGAAGCTGCACGACAAGCGCGAGACCGAGAAGCAGCGCGACTGGCAGCGTGACAAGGCGCGGTTGATGCGGGACAAAGGCTGATGAAACGTCTGGCGCTTGCTGTTTTGGTGCTCTGTTCCTGCGGCACTACCGTCCTCGCCGACGAACTGCCTTCAGACGCGCAGGCCTATATCGATCGCCGCAAGGCCTGCAATTACTGTCCGTCCGAATAGGCGTCGAGAAAGACGCAAAAGCTACGCCGGGCGGAAATCGACCGGCATGTCCGCGCGCTGAACTGCCCGACCCTGGACCGCGAAGAAGCTGTGCTGAATGCGCGCTATCGTGAGAAGCCGGACATGTTGGCGGCCATCGCCGACGCCCATGACGCGATGCCGGACTGATCAGCGGCTTGCCAGCGCCTTGGCCTTGCCCACCACATCTTCGAACATCGCCGTTGTCAGCCGTCCGGTGTTGGTGTTGTAGCGCGAGCAGTGATAGCTGCTGATCAGCTTGAACTTGCCGACATCGTAAGCGACGCCGTGCTTGAAGGGGTGGGCGCTGATTTTTGCACCCAGGGTCGTCAGTACGCTGTCATGGGCGATCTTGCCCAGCGCCAGGATCACTTTCACGTTCGGCAGCGTCTCCAGTTCAGAAATCAGGAACTGGCGGCAGGTTTTGACTTCCGATGGCTCGGGCTTGTTCTGCGGCGGTACGCAGCGCACCGAATTGGCGATGCGGCAATCCACCAGTTCCAAGGTGTCGTCAATGCGTTCGTCATAGACGCCCTTTGCCAGGCCGAACTTCAGCAAGGTGGCATAGAGTAGGTCGCCCGCCCAGTCGCCGGTGAACGGCCTCCCGGTGCGGTTGGCGCCCTGCAGCCCGGGCGCCAGCCCCGCAATGACGATGCGCGCGGCCAGTGGTCCGAAGCTGGGCACCGGATCGTTGAACCAGTCCGGAAATTTGGCGCGGTTAGCGTGGCGAAAGGCATGAAGCCGCGGGCAGAGAGGGCAGTCTGGCGGTGGGCTGGCGGGAACGGGCATCCGCCCGAACTAGCCGCTGCCCACGGTCCTGTCTAGGCGGACAAGTATGGCGCCGGGGCCTTGCCACTTTCGCGGGCGATCTGGCTCTTCAGGTCTACCTGTCGGCCTGGCGGCGCAGTTCGTCCGCCACCATGGGCGGGGATGTGCGGATGGTGGAGGCCACGCTGACCCGGCGGCACTTGCGCGGCACTGCCTCGACGAGGCGGCGGAAATCGCCGTCGCCGGAAAAAAGGTCACCACATGGTCCACGCAGGCCACACCTTCATCACGTTGATGGCCAGTTCGATGTCCATGTTGCCTTTGGCCCGGTGGCGGCCTTGCGCGTCGGTGAACTCCTTCAGCGGCTTGGTACCCACCGAAAACCCATTGTAATCCACCCAGTCCACCAGGGTGCGCAGTGGTGAGAATTCCTGGTCCTCTGCCACGGCGATGTAATAAAAGGCTCGTACCAGGGTGCGCTTGCGTGCACACAGCTCCAGCAGCCGCTCATAGTCGATGTCAAATTTCAGCCCTTTGGCCGCGCCGTACAGGTTGGTACCGTTCGATGAACAATGTGATCTTCTCGGATGGGTAAAAAGCATATGATCTCCAATACTGAAGGGCGGCAGATTCAATCTGCCGATGCGGACCCGTGATCCTGATTGCGCTAGGCGCCAACTTGCCCAGTCACGCTGGGTCGCCGGCGGCGACCCTTGAAGCCGCACAACTGCGGCTCGAAGCGTTGGGCGTGAAAATCCTCGCCTGTTCGTCCTTCTATGAAACGCCGTC
>JAPLPI010000077.1 GCA_026400305.1 Alphaproteobacteria bacterium
ATCTGTGGTTCACCGACGCCGACATCGCGCACAGCCCGGACAATCTGCGCATGCTGGTGTCGCGCGCCAGGGACGGCAACAGGGTGGTGGTGTCGCTGATGGCGCGGCTGAACTGCAAGTCTGCGGCCGAGCATTTCCTGATTCCCGCCTTCGTGTTTTTCTTCGACATGCTGTTTCCGTTCGGCGCGGTCAACAATCCGCGCAACCCTGTGGCGGCGGCGGCTGGCGGCTGCATGCTGGCAAATGCGGCGGCGCTGGAAAAATCTGGCGGCATCGCTGCCATCCGGCACAACATCATCGACGATTGCGCCCTGGGTCGGGCGATGAAGCGGCAGGGCCCCATCTGGCTTGGGCTGACCGACCGCGCCGTCAGCTTGCGGTCCTATCCCCATATCGCCGATATCCGCCAGATGGTGACGCGCAGCGCCTATGCCCAGCTCGGTTATTCGCCACTGGTGCTGGCCGGCACCATGCTGGGCCTGGCGCTGGTCTATCTGGCGCCGGTGATGACGGCGCTGTTTGCCTGGGGCATTTCGCAATTGGCCGGCTGGTTGGCCTGGATCACCATGGCGCTGATGTACCAGCCCATGCTGCGCTTCTATCGACTGTCGCCGCTGTGGGGCCTGGCCCTGCCGCTGATCGGTATCTTCTATGCGGCTTTCACCTTGGAATCGGCCGTTCAGTACTGGTCGGGCAAGGGCGGCATGTGGAAGGGCCGGGCCCAAGCTGATGCCGGAAAGGGTGCGGCATGAGCAGTGTCGCAGAATTGCAATCGGGCAAGGGTCACAAGCACGAGAATTTTCCCGTCGCTTCTATCCTGATCGCGCCGAAGCACCGTCCGCCGGTAATGGCCTTTTATCATTTCGTGCGTGCCGCCGACGATGTGGCCGACAGTGCCACCGCCGCGCCTGACGAAAAATTGGCGCTGCTGGAACAGATGCGCGCCAGCCTGGTGGGCGAGAGCGACGCGGTTCCTGAAGGCGTCAAGCTGCGCGAAATTTTGAAAGAGCGCGCTCTGTCGTCGGTGCATGCGCTGGACCTACTGGAAGCGTTCCGCCGCGATTGCACCAAGCTGCGTTACCGGGACTGGGACGATCTGATCGACTATTGCCGCTACAGCGCCATGCCGGTGGGCCGCTTTGTGCTGGATGCGCATGGCGAAAGCCCTGATCTGTGGCCGGCCAATGACGCCCTGTGCGCCGCCCTCCAGGTGATCAACCACCTGCAGGACTGCGCCAAGGATTACCGCGAATTGAACCGGGTCTACATTCCTGAGCTGTTGCTGGCCGGGATCGGGGTAGAGGCGCTGGGCAAAAATAAAGCCAATCCAGCCCTGACTTCGGTGATCGCCGGGCTGGCGCGCCTGAATGCCGAGCTTCTGGAGACTTCGCGCCCCTTCGCGCGCTGTATAAAAGACGGCCGGCTGGCGCTGGAAGTGGACCTGATCCAGACCCTGGCCGACGATCTAAACACCACGCTGATGAGCCGCGATCCGTTCAGCCAGCCTGTGCATCATTCCAAGATGGACGTGGCGGCCCTGTTCCTGAAACGCTTTCCTTCCTTCGCGCTGATGCGCCTTAGACGCCCCAAATGACCAATGCAGAGAATATCGGCGCCCCCGCCGCTAAGGCCGTGCAGAAAAAGGCCAAGAGCAGCTCCTTCTATATCGCCATGCGGCTGATGCCGGCCGAAGAGCGCGATGCTATGTTCGCCATCTATGCCTTTTGCCGCAAGGTAGACGACATTGCCGATGACGGGGTCGGCACCCGCGCGGAACGCCATGAAAAGCTGGAACAATGGCGCGCCGACCTGCGCGGCCTGTATGCCGGAACCGTCGCGCAACAGGTGCGTTTTCTGGCGCCGGCGGTCGCGCAATATGGTTTGCGCCTGGAAGATTTCCTGGCTGTGCTGGACGGCATGGGCATGGACGTGGCCGAGGACATCGTCGCGCCCGATCTGGCCACCCTGGACCTGTATTGCGACCGGGTGGCCAGCGCGGTGGGGCGCCTTTCCATCAAGGTGTTCGGCATGGACGAGGGGCCGGGCTTCGACCTGGCGCATCATCTGGGCCGGGCGCTGCAGCTGACCAACATCCTGCGCGATATCGACGAGGACGCCGCCATCAGCCGGCTCTACCTGCCGCGCGAATATCTGCAGGAGATGGACTGCTGCCGCTCGCTGGACGTGCAGGCCATCGTGAGCATGCCCCAGATCGACGCGGTGTGCCGCAAGGTGGCGGCACAGGCGCATCGTCATTATGACCAGGCCCAGCGCATCCTTTCGGCGCGGCCCAAGGGGCGGATCAAGACGCCCCGCCTGATGGGCGCGGTCTATTCGCAAATCCTGTCGGCCAGCGAAGCGCAGGGTTTTGCTGCGCCGCGCCGGCGCGTGTCGCTGCCAAAGTCGCGGCTAATGTCGCTGGTGCTGCGCCAGGGTGTTTTCGGCTGATGGCGAAGGCCTATGTCATCGGCGCCGGGCTGGCCGGCCTGTCGGCCGCGACAATCCTGGCGTCGCGCGGCGCGGCGGTGACCGTGATCGAGACGTCGCCGCAGGCGGGCGGACGCTGCCGCTCCTATTTCGATCCGGCCTTTGGCGGTGTGATCGACAATGGCAATCACCTGGTTCTGTCGGGCAACCGCGCCGTCAATGCCTATCTGGCGCGCATCGGCGCCAAGGATGCGCTGGCAGGACCGCTGCGGGCCGAATTTTCCTTTGTCGATTTGCAGGACAGTCGGCGCTGGACCTTGCGGCCCAATGAAGGCGGCCTGCCATACTGGATCGGGTGTGTAGGCCGCCGGGTGCCGGGCAGCCGCACGGGCGATTATCTCAGCTATGCGCCGCTGCTGTGGGCCGACAAGACGGCGCGCATAGGCGACAGCGTCAAGGACCGTGGCCCTTTGTGGCGGCGGCTGATGCATCCCTTCCTTCTGGCGGCCCTGAACACTGAACCGGAAGAATCTTCCGCGATGCTGGCGGGCGCTGTCCTGCGCGAGAGTTTGGCCAAGGGTGGCCGCTATTACCGCCCGCGCATCGCACATCCCACCTTGGCGGCGGCGTTCATCAATCCGGCGCTGGCCTACCTGCAAAGCAAGGATGCCAAGGTGCAATTGGGCACGCGCTTGCGCGGCATTACCCTTGGCCGGCGCAGCGCCATGGCGCTGGATCTCGGCGAAGCGGCTGTGCCGCTGGCGCCGAATGATGCGCTGGTGCTGGCGGTGCCGCCCTGGGTGGCTAAGGACATAATCCCCACCCTGACTGCGCCCGATGATTTTCGCGCCATCGTCAACGCCCACTTCAAGATGCCCGCGCCCGCGGGCGTGCCGGCTATGCTGGGGGTGATCGGCGGCATCGCCGAATGGATATTCAGCTTCCCCGACCGCATCTCGGTGACGGTGTCGGGGGCTGACGCCATCGTGGACCAGGACCGCGAGGCGCTGGCTACCCGTATCTGGGCCGATGTCACCAGGGCGCTTGATATCACAGCGCCCATGCCCGCCTGGCAGATCGTCAAGGAAAAGCGCGCCACCTTTGCCGCCACCCCGGTCCAGGATGCTCGCCGCCCCGCCGCCAAGACAGGCTGGCCCAACCTGTTCCTGGCCGGCGACTGGACCCAGACGGGGCTGCCCGCCACCATCGAGGGCGCCCTGCGGTCCGGCGAAACGGCGGCGGCTTTGGCGCTGCGCCATCTGTCTTTATAGTGGCGCCATGAGCCAGTTGAACCCCGGTGATTTTGTCGAAGTGGAAGGCGCGATCGGCGCCGCCACGGCGGCGATCCTGGCCCAGCAGAAGCCGGACGGTCACTGGGTCTATGAGCTGGAGGCCGACGCCACTATCCCGGCCGAATATGTCCTGCTGGTGCATTACTTGGCGGAGACGCCCAATCTGGAACTGGAGCGCAAGATCGCCGTCTATCTGCGCCGCATCCAGGGCGAACATGGCGGCTGGCCGCTGTATCACCAAGGCGCCTTCGACATTTCCGCAACGGTGAAGGCGTATTTCGCGCTGAAGATGATCGGCGATGACATTGATGCGCCATACATGGCTCGCGCGCGAGAAGCCATCCGCAAGCGCGGTGGCGCCATCAAGGCCAATGTCTTCACCCGTATCCTGCTTGCGCTGTACGGGCAATGTTCCTGGAATGACGTGCCGACCGTGCCGCCGGAGCTGATTTTGTTGCCGCGCAGCTTCCCGGTGAGCCTGTCCAAGATGAGCTATTGGGCACGCACCGTGATCGTGCCGTTGTTGGTGCTGTGCGCAAAACAGCCGCTGGCGCGAAATCCGCGCGGCATTCATGTGCCAGAACTGTTCGTGGAGGGCGTATCCGCCGCCAGCCCCCGCGCGCCGCATCAGAGCGCCGGCTGGTCTGCTTTCTTCGGTGCGCTGGATCGCGTTTTAAAAATCGTACCCTGGCCGAAGGGTTCGCGCGACAAGGCGATTCAAGCCTGCCGCGCCTGGACCACCCAGCGACTGAACGGGGAAGACGGGCTGGGCGCCATCTATCCCGCCATGGCCAACAGCGTGATGATGTATGACGTGCTAGGCTATCCGGAAAATCATCCGGACCGCGCCATCGCGCGCAAGTCGGTGGAAAACCTGCTGGTGATCAAGGCGGACGAAGCCTATTGCCAACCTTGCGTCTCGCCGGTGTGGGACACCGCGTTGGTCGCGCATGCGCTGCTGGAAACCAAGGATGCGGCCGCGGAAGCCGCGGTAGCGCGCGGCCTAGAATGGCTGAAGCCGTTGCAGGTGCTGGACGTCAAAGGCGATTGGGCCGAGGGAAAGCCAGGCGTGCGCCCCGGTGGCTGGGCCTTCCAGTACCGCAACGACTATTACCCGGACCTAGACGACACCGCCGTGGTGGTGATGGCGATGGACCGCGCGGTGCAGCGTGACCGGTACAAGGATTCTATCGCGCGGGGCACCGAATGGGTCGAAGGCCTGCAGAGTCGTGACGGCGGCTGGGGCGCCTTCGACGCGGACAACAGCTATTACTACCTGAACAACATTCCCTTCGCCGATCATGGGGCGCTGCTGGACCCGCCGACCGAAGACGTATCGGGCCGCTGCGTTGGCATGCTGGCGCAACTCGGAAAGACTGACGATCCGCGCCTGAAGGCCGGTGTCGAATATCTGATCAAGACCCAGTGTGACGATGGTTCCTGGTGGGGCCGCTGGGGCGTCAATTACATCTATGGCACCTGGTCGGCACTGGCGGGGTTGAATGGCGCAGGGCTTGGCCCCGATCACGCCACCATGAAGAAGGGCGCCGAGTGGCTTCTCGCCGTCCAAAATTCGGACGGCGGCTGGGGTGAGAATTGCGATAGCTATAACCTGGATTACAAAGGCTATGAGCCTGCACCATCCACCGCGTCACAAACCGCCTGGGCGCTGCTGGGCCTGATGGCGGCGGGACAGGTTGATCATCCAGTCGTGGCGCGGGGCGTCAATTACCTGAAGGCGACGCAGGAAGGTGACGGTCTGTGGAGACAGCAGCATTACACCGGCGGCGGTTTCCCGCGCGTGTTTTATCTGAACTATCACGGCTATCCTAAGTTCTTCCCGCTCTGGGCCTTGGCGCGCTACCGCAACCTCAAGACCGGCAATTCCCGGCGCGTGGAATACGGCCTGTGACCGTTCTGGCCGTGACGGGCCTCTCCAAGGAAGCCGGTATCGTCGGCGTGGCCGGGGTGATCGCGGTGGCCGGCGGCGGCGACGGCGATGGGCTGGCCGCCAAGCTCTCCGCCTTGCATGGCGATATCAGTGGCGTGATTTCCATCGGCCTGGCCGGTGCGCTGTCGTCGCATTTGAAAGTTGGCGATGTGGTGATCGCCGAAAAAATCATGACCGGTGCGGAAAGCTGGGACTGCGACGCCGGATGGCGTAACCGGCTGATGTCGCGGCTGCCACAGGCGCATCAGGGCACGCTGTTCGGCAGCGATGTCATCATCGACAAGGCCGATACTAAGTCCGGCCTGCATGAAGCCACCGGCGCGTTGGCGGTGGACATGGAATCGCAAATCGCCGCCCGCTTCGCGGCCGCGCGCAACTTGCCGCTGGCAGGCCTGCGCATCATTTCGGACGGTGCAACCCATGTGCTGCCACCGGCGGCGCTGGTGGCAATGAAGCCGGACGGCGGCATCGCCATCGGGCGGGTGCTGGGGTCGTTGCTCAGAAAACCAAATCAGGTGCCGGCGCTGATCCGCACGGCACGCGCCTCCAACAAGGCGTTCGCGGAACTACTTCGCTGCATCGACCTCTGTGGTGTTGGAATTTCCGACCTTGATCTGTGACATCTTGTGCTCGACATGACGCGAGAAGGTGAACTCGGCTGGACGCTGGTTTGACAGGTCGATCTCCGGCGCCATCGAGCCTTCGGTCCTGATACCCTTCATTAGGATCGGCAGCATCTTGAGCGGATGCTTGATCGCATCGGTGGCGGCGGTGCCTTCGAAGCCGCAATGCACCATGCAGTTGGCGCATTTCTCATACTTGCCGACGCCATATTTTTCCCACTCGGTGCCTTCCATAAGTTCCTGGAAGGTCGCGGCATAGCCTTCGCCGAGCAGGTAGCAGGGCTTTTGCCAGCCGAACACGGTCAGCAGTGGCATGGACCAGGGCGTGCACTCGTACGTCTGGTTGCCCGCCAGGAAGTCCATGAACAGGCTGGAATTGGTGAACTCCCAATTCTTGCCGCCATTGCCGCGTCTCAGAATGTCGCGGAACATCTTCTTGGTGCGTTCGCGGTTCAGGAAGTGCTGCTGGTCGGGCGCACGCTCATAGGCATAGCCCGGCGAGACGGTCATGCCGTCCACGCCCATCGCCATCATCTCGTCGAAGAACTTTGCGGTGCGTTCGGGGTCGGTGCCGTCGAACAGGGTACAGTTGATCTGGGTGCGGAAGCCCTTGGACTTGGCCAGCTTGATCGCGGCGATGGCGCGGTCATAGGTGCCGTCTTGGCACACCGACTTGTCGTGCATGCCCTTGTCGCCATCCAGGTGAATGGACCAGGTGAAATTGGGATGCGGCTTGTACTGGTCGATCTTCTTGGCCAGCAGCAGCGCGTTGGTGCACAGGATGACAAACTTGTCGCGCGCGATATAGCCTTCGACGATCTTGGCCATGTCGCGGTGGAGCAGGGGCTCGCCGCCGGCGATTGACACGGCGGGGGCGCCGCAATCATCGATCGCCTGCATGCACTGGTCGTAGGACATGCGCTGGTTCAGGATCTCATCAGGATAATCGATCTTGCCGCAGCCGGCACAGGCCAGGTTGCAGCGAAACAGCGGCTCCAGCATCAGCACCAGTGGGTACTTCTTGCCCGACAGCTGCTTCTTCATCACATAGGCGCCGATCTTGGCGGCCTGGCGAAAGGGAAGTCCCATAGCTTTAAGCCCTCAACTCTGCGGGAAGTTGGAACTCGATATGTTCCTTCTTGCCGTCCATCTGTTCCACTTCCACGTCTTCGAACTTGCCCAAGGCTTCGATCACATGGCGCACCAGTTCTTCGGGAGCCGACGCGCCGGCGGTCAGTCCGACGACTTTCTTGCCACGAACCCATTCCGCCTTCAGCTCGCTGCCGTCATTGATCAGGTAGGAGGGAATGCCTTCTTCTAGGCCGATCTCGCGCAAGCGGTTGGAATTGGAGCTGTTCGCCGCGCCCACCACTAGGATGACGTCCGCGATCTTGGACAGTTTCCGCACCGAGGCCTGGCGGTTCTGGGTGGCGTAGCAGATGTCCGATGTTTCGGGGCCGACGATGTCGCTGAAGCGCTTCTTCAGGGCGACGATGATGCTCTTGGTGTCATCGATGGAAAGGGTGGTCTGTGTGATGTAGGCGACCGGGGTTTTTGGCAGGATGGCCAAGGTGGCGACATCGGCTTCTGTCTGCACCAGGGTCACCGGTGCGCCGACCTGGCCCATGGTGCCTTCGACTTCGGGATGGCCCGCATGGCCGATCAGGATTATGGTGCGGCCGTTGGCGACATAACGCTTGCCCTGATTGTGCACCTTGGAGACCAGCGGGCAGGTGGCGTCCAAAACCGGGAGCCTGCGGGCTGCTGCGGTCTTCACCACCGACTGGGGCACGCCATGGGCGCTGAATACGGTGACGGCGCCTTCGGGCACTTGGTCCAGTTCATCGACAAAGTGGGCGCCCTTTTTCTTGAGCGTGTCCACGACATGCTTGTTGTGCACGATCTCGTGGCGGACATAGACGGGTTCGCCATACTTCTCGAGCGCCTTTTCCACGATATCGATGGCGCGCACGACACCGGCACAGAAGCCGCGCGGCTGGGCAAGAATGACTCGCATGTCGGTCCCTAGTTCAGGGGTGGAAGGTGGCCGCCCCGGCTACCCTTTACGGCGCTGCAACATAGCCTTTTTCGCCTTTCGGGATAGGGGGTGCAACCCTTTCGAAGGCATGGATAACACCCCCCCGAAAGGGGGGCGGTGAAATGTAACGGGAACTCGCCGGAAACCGGCTGGCAAGCCGGGCAGTTTCGGGGCTAAAAGCGTCCGAACCGGGGGCCAAAAATCGTGTCAGACAGTTTTATCCAGGCCGCCAGGGCGGCTGTTTCTCAGCTGGCCCCGGCTATCGCCGCCAGCGCCAAGCTGGTGGATGCTAGACTGAACGCGGTCCTTCCCCAGCCCTCGGGGCGCCAGGCCCGGGTCCAGGAAGCCATGCGCTACGCCATCATTGCGGGGGGCAAGCGGCTGCGGCCCTTCCTGGTGCTGCATTCGGCCCGGCTGTTCGGGGTGGATGATTCGCGTAGCCTTCGGGTCGGCGCGGCGATCGAGGCACTGCATACCTACTCCCTGGTGCATGACGATCTGCCCTGCATGGACGATGATGATCTGCGCCGCGGCCGTCCCACCACCCATATTGCCTTTGATGAAATGACGGCGGTGCTGGCGGGCGATGCACTGATGACCATCGCCTTCGAGAACCTGGCCGATGCCCGTACCCATCACAGCGCCGATGTGCGCTGCGGGCTGATCGCGCGGTTGGCCGAAGCTTCGGGACACAGCGGCATGATCGGGGGGCAGATCATCGACATGCTGGCCGATAAGAGTTTCGGTGTCGAAGACGTGATCGATCTGCAGCGGCGCAAGACCGGCCAGCTGTTCGAATTCTCCTGCGAAGCCGGTCCCATCCTGGGCCAGGCGGATGCCGAGACCCGCGCGCGGCTGAAAGCCTATGCCGAGGATATGGGCGTTGTGTTCCAGATCACCGACGACCTGTTGGACGTGACGTCCACGGCCGAAAAAACCGGCAAGGCGGTCGGCAAGGATGCCGACATGGGCAAGCAGACCCTGGTCACTTTGTTGGGACTGGAAGGCGCGCGCGCCGAAGCGGAAAAGCGTGCCCGTTGCGCCGTAGAAGCCCTAGGCCCCTATGCCGCCAAGGCGCCAGAATTGTCGGCCCTGCCATTTTTCCTGTTGGACCGGGACGCATAGGTCTCCTGCCGGAACTGCGACACCTCGCGACATCTGTTTGCTGGACCGGATCGGGGCGAAAAGCCAAGAATAGGGCGAATTTTTACCCCATTGTTCGGGTCCCATTCAGCTTTCGTGCGTTAGACCGGAGGCAAAGGAGATTTCGATGAACCCTATTTTGAAGTCCGTTTCGCTGGGCCTGATGCTGGCCACCGCCCCTGTCTTTACCGCGCTCCCGATTTCTGCCGCCCAAGCCCAGGCCGCTGACCCGTCGGTGGCGCAGATGCAGGGTTTCTATGACGTCCTGACGGCGTCGATGAAGGCCGGCGGTACCGCTAAGTCGCGCTATGACAAGCTCAAGCCCGTGGTGGAAAAGGCCTTCGATCTTCCGGCCATGACCGCCACTGCTATTGGCCCCACATGGGCCGGCCTTTCGGATGCCGACAAGAAGGCGCTGATCGATGCCTTCAGCCGCATGACTATCGCCAACTATGCCAAGAGCTTTGATTTCTATGGCGGCGAGAAGTTCATCGTCGATCCGGCCTCGGTGACCCGCGGCAGCGACCATTTCGTGAAAAGCACGATGAAGAGCTCCAGCGACACCATCGCCTTCAATTATCGCCTGCATCAGGTGGGTTCAGACTGGAAGGTCACGGATGTGTATCTGGCCGGCAATATCAGCCAGATGGCACAGAAGCGATCCGACTTCGCCGCGACGTTGGCGAGCAGTGGCCCGCAAGCTTTGGCAAAGCGGATTAACGCTTTGACGGATCAGATGTTGGGCTAAGTACCGACAGTTTGAACGACTGCCGCGCGGCTGCACCGCTTGGCGTTTGGCGGGTGAAAGGTCCGTCGGACCTTTCGCTAATCCGCCTCACACCTCCGAGTCATTAAATTGCAGGCTGTTCTGCGGCGCGCCGAGCAATGCCGGTGACAGGAACAGCGTGGTCGCCAGGACCCAGCCCAGCGAGATCATCAGTAGTTCGCCCATGCTGGCGGTGCCTGGATGAATGCTGAGCCACAGGGTGCCGAAGCCTGATGCCGTGGTGGCGGCCGAGAAGATCACCGCGCGGGTCAAGCTGGACGCCAGGAAGCAGCGCTGGCCGTGGCGCCAGGCCACCACGAAATAGATGTTGAACGCCACCCCGATGCCCAGCAGCAGTGGTAGGGCGATGACATTGGCGAAGTTCAGCCGCAACCCCAGCACCACGCAGGTCGCCAAGGTCAGCAGGCCCGACAGCACCAGCGGCGCTAGGCTCATCAGCACGTCATGGACGCTGCGCAGTACCAGCAGCAGCAGGATAATGGTGACGATGAAGGACAGCACACCGGCTTCGGCAAAGGCGCCCACAATAGTCTTGCCGGATTCGCGGATCGAGATGGGGGCGCCTGTGGCCTGTGGCGCCACGCTCAGCACCTGATCGGAGAAAGCCGACAAGGAGGCGGGCGTGCCGCTGGTGTCCTTGGGGAA
>JAPLPI010000284.1 GCA_026400305.1 Alphaproteobacteria bacterium
CCCCAGCAATCCGGCGCGCCTAGCCTGGACAGTATCAACTTCGAACGCCGTGGCGACGATGGCAAAGTCGCGCAGCAAGTTGCCGCCTAAGAGCCCGATGCCGGCGAACATGGGAATATCAGCAATGCCTTTCTGGCCGCCGGTGATCCTGCCGCCCGCATAGGCGAGCGCAAGTCCGGCCAGGATAGCGATGGCCGAACCATGGATGCGCCCGCCGGTGAGGTATTTCGAGATCAGGTGCGACAGATAAATGATCGCGCCGACCAGCGCGAAAGCGGTGACCAGGCCCTGTTTGGTGAGGAGATCGATCAGGAAGCTCATGGCCGCTCCCCCTTATCGATCCAGCTGATCAGTGCAACCACACCGGCACATGCAGCCACCGTCAGGACGGCGGCGATCACCACCATCGGACCACCGCTGGCTGCCGACAGCACATTCTGCTGGGCGGCCATGGCGACGACGATGGGGATGTACATGGTGGCCCAGAATTCGGTGCCCAGCTTGATGCCCGCGGACAGGGCGCCGCGATGGCTCAGCCAGACCCGCGCCGAGATCAAGAGCACCATGGCGATGCCGACGCCGCCGACATTGGACTTGACGTGCAGGACCATGCCCAGAAGATCGCCCAGCCCTACGCCGATCAGGGTGCAGATGGCCAGCAGCGCAACGCCGTAGATTGTCATTCCACCCCCGCTGGCGCCCTGGACGGATTGTTCTGTTCAGCGCCGATCCTGTAGCATTGGCGAAACGCTAGAGCAGCCGTCCGATACAGGCAACATGACCGATAATCTCTTCACCCGCTTTTCCGCGCCCGCCTTGCACCGCAACAAGATTTTCCTGGTGCCGCCGGCGCGCGACACCGTCACATTCGCGCAGGCCTTCAATCAAGCGGGGCGCTATGCCCAAGCGCTGACAGCGCATGGCGCCAAAAAAGGTGACCGCGTCGCGGTGCAGGTGGAGAAGAGCGCCGAGAACATTTTTCTCTATCTGGCCTGTCTGCGCGCCGGCCTTGTCTATCTGCCGCTCAACACCGGCTATACCGCCAGCGAGCTGGACTATTTCATCGGCAATGCCGAACCTTCGATCTTCGTCTGTGCGCCGCGCGATGTGCAGATTCTTAAAGGCATTTTCTCCCAAGGTATCGTTCTGACCCTGGGCGACGATGGCAAAAGTGGAAGTCTGCTGGAACAGGCCGCATGTCAGTCGCCGGACTTTCCCGATGCCGTGCTGGGCAAGGATGATCTGGCCAGCATTCTTTACACCTCCGGCACCACGGGCGTTTCTAAGGGCGCCATGCTCACCCACGGCAATCTGTGGTCCAATGCCGAAGTGCTGCGCCAGCTTTGGCAATTCAGCCATGATGATGTGCTGCTGCATGCTTTGCCGATCTTCCACATCCACGGCCTGTTCGTGGCTACCAATATCTGCCTGGCGGCCCGGGCCTCGATCATCCTGTTGCCCAAGTTCGACATCGAGGAAATCTTCCGCAGCCTTCCGTCCGCGACGGTAATGATGGGGGTGCCGACCTTCTATGTCCGGCTGCTGCAGGATTCCCGCCTGGGTCGCGAGACGGCCGGGCATATGCGGCTGTTTGTGTCCGGCTCGGCGCCGCTCCTGGCTGAAACCCACCGGGAATGGTCGGCGAAGACTGACCAGGCGATCCTGGAACGCTATGGCATGACCGAAACCAACATGAACACGTCCAACCCGTATGCGGGCGTTCGCAAGCCGGGCTCTGTCGGGTTTCCGTTGCCGGGCACCGAATTGCGAATCGCTGATGGCGACGGCAAGCCGCTGGCGCAGGGCGAGATCGGCATGATCGAAGTGCGTGGCCCCAACGTTTTTGTCGGTTATTGGCGGATGCCAGAAAAGACCGCGGCGGAATTTCGCGCCGACGGTTTTTTCATCACCGGCGACATGGGGATGATCGACGGCGACGGCTATTTCCATATCGTGGGCCGGGCCAAGGACCTGATCATCAGTGGCGGCTTCAATGTCTATCCGAAGGAAATCGAGAGCCTGATCGATGAACTGCCAGGGGTGACCGAAAGCGCGGTGATCGGGTTGCCGCACCGGGATTTTGGTGAAGGCGTCACCGCCGTGGTGGTGCTGAACAAGGACGCGGCGCTGACGCAAGTCGAAATTCAATCGGCCCTGAAAGACAAGTTGGCTAAGTTCAAACAGCCCAAGGCCGTGCTGTTCACCGACGCGTTTCCGCGCAATGCCCTGGGCAAGGTGCAGAAGAATCTTCTGCGCGACCAATACAAGGACTTTTACGCGTGACGGACAAGAAACGGGAAGCTTGTGAATTGCTCTACCGTCATTGGGCGACCGGTACACAACTTGAAGCGTTGCCGGATGCGCTGCGTCCAGTGGACCGGGCGGAAGGCTATGCCGTACAGGCCTGCATTGAAGATTTCAGCCGTCAGCCGCTCTATGGCTGGAAGATCGCCGCCACCAGCGTCAATGGTCAGCGCCATATCGGCGTCAATGGTCCGTTGGCCGGGCGCATCCTGGCGGAACGGGTGATCGAAAATGGCGGCGCTTTTCAGCTGGGCACCAGCCTGATGCGGGTTGCGGAGCTGGAGTTCGCATTTCGCATGGGGATCAATCTGGCGCCCCGCGCCACCGCTTACACCCAGGACGAAGTTCTTTCCGCCGTCGCGACTTTGCATCCGGCCATCGAATTGCCGGACTCGCGCTTTGCGCATTTCGAAACGGCCGGCCTGGCGCAACTGGTCGCCGACAATGCCTTTGCCCACTATTTCCTTTTGGGTACGTCGGCAGACGACAGTTGGCGGGCGCTGGATCTTGCCGCGCATCCGGGCAAGGCCTATCGCAACGGCGCGTTGGCCGAGGAAGGCGTGGGCGCCAATGTTCTGGGCGATCCACGTATCGCCCTGACCTGGCTGGCCAATGAATTGTCGCTCCATGGCATGACCCTGAAAGCAGGGCAGGTGGTCACCACCGGCACCTGCGTAAAGCCGGTGGTGATCGCGGTGGGCGATCATATCGAAGGTGACTTGGGCGTCCTGGGTCGCGTGTCGGTGCGGATCGTCTGACTATTCCGCCAGCGCTTTGCGCGCGGGCGGGGGCGGGGCCACCGGATACAGCTTCTGCCGCAAGGCTGCGGCGACGTCATATAAAGCGTCGCGCACTTCGATCTACCGTAGCGGCGACATGCGTTCGGCGTCATCGGTGGCTGAGATGGTCGCCACGGCGCGGCCTTTACGGTTCAGCACCGGTACGGCGATGCAGCGCATTTTGGCCTTGTGCTCACGGTCGTCCATGGCATAGCCCTCGCGCGTACTTTCTTCAGTTCGGCGCGCTGCCCTGCCTTGGTGGTGATGGTGTAAGGCGTCAGCGCGATTAGTTCGCCATCCAGCACGAAGCTGTCCACTTCCTGCTCCGGCAGCGCCGCCAGCAGCACCTTGCCCAGGCCTGAGCAATAGGCTTCCAGCTGCGCGCCCACCCGCGTGTGAACCGCGAAAGCGCCGGGGACCGAAACCTTGGCGACGTAAGTCACTATGCCTTGCTCCAGCACACCCAGATGCACGGTCAGCTGCAGGCGCCTGGCCAGCTCGCTCATCAGGGGCTGGCTGGCGTCCCGCAGTAACTCGTTGATGGTGACATTGTGTGACAGCGACAAAAGCAAAAGGCCGGGCCGATAGCGCCCGCGTGGCCCACGCACCAGGGCGCCGTTTTCTTCCAGGATCTGGATCAGGCGATAGCCGAAGGCCTCTGGCAGGCCGGCGTGGCGGCTGAGTTCGTTGCTCGCCACACATTCTCCCGGATCCTGAAAGGCTTTCAGGATGGCGAAAGCCTTCATCACCGAATAATTTTTTGGGTTCGCCACCGCCCGCTTCTTTTTGCCTTTATTAGACCAATAGGCGTGACCGCGAAGTGGTATCGCCCGCGTTTTCCCCTTTGCCGCTTGCCACGGTCTTGGCCACGGACGGTACGGGGAAATGATTGTCCGGCGGCCAGCATAAAAAAAAGATGACGATGCGTCATTTCTAAAAAAAATGAGATACTGCCTTTGATCTGGTAAGCCGCTACGGGTAGCCAAGGTGCAGGCAAAGGGGTGTTGATCATGATCAAACTGGCATTGGCGGCGCTTGTTATGGGACAGATGGCCGGGCCGGCCATCGGCCTCGAGGAATGGCCCACCTATGGCCATGATTATGGCGACAGCCGCTATTCGCCGCTGGCCCAGATTACCCCCGCGAATGTCGCCAGTCTGAAACCCATCTGGACCTATCACATGCGTCCGCCTGGCCGCGAAGCCCGGGGCTTTGCCGCGTCCGAGAACACGCCTTTGGTGGTGGGCGGGTTGATGGTTGTCTCCACGCCCTATGGCCGGGTGGTGGCGCTGGATGCGGAAACAGGAAAGCAGCGCTGGGCCTATGAAGTGCCGGCGGGCGACCAGCCGGCGACGCGCGGCGTGTCTCACTGGCCGGGCGCGAAGCCCCAGATCGTGTTCGGCACCCGCGGCGGATTGCTGATCGCGCTGGATGCCAAAAGCGGCGCGCCGGTCAAAGGCTTCGGCAAAGACGGCGTGGTCAACCTGCACAGTGATGCGGTGATGCAGGGCTTCCCGCAGGCCGCGCTGGGCGTCACCAGCGCGCCGGTGATCTACAAGGACCTGATCATCACCGGCTCGCGCAACCAGGAGACGCCGCAGAAGGGCGCTTCGGGGCAGGTGCGCGCCTTCGACGTGCACACCGGACGCGAGGTGTGGCACTTTAATGGCGTGCCCCAGCCGAGCGAGAAATTCCACGACACCTGGGAAGGCGACAGCTGGGTGGGCCGCTCGGGCGTCAATGTCTGGGTTGGGCTGACATTGGATGCCAGGCGCGGCATCGCCTATCTGCCGTTCGGCGCGCCGACCTTCGATCAGTCGGGCAACGACCGCAAAGGCCCGTCCTTGTTCGCCAATTCGCTGGTGGCGGTGGATGCCGCGACGGGCAAGTATCTGTGGCATTTCCAGGCTGTGCATCACGACCTGTGGGATTATGACCTGCCGCTGACCACGCTGGTGGAGGTGAAAAAGGGTGGCAAGACCATCCCGGCCATTGCGGTGATGAGCAAGGCGAGCCTGCTGTTCCTGCTCGACCGCGTCACCGGCAAGCCGATCTATGACATCAAGGAAGTGCCGGTGCCCACCGATACTGACATGGAAGGCGAACAAGTCTCGTCTACCCAGCCGGCATCGATTACGCCGCCGCTGGGACGCACGTCCTTCAACATGTCCGAGCTGGCCAACCTGACGCCGGGGCAGACCGAAGGCTGCAAGAAACTGATCGTCGATCAGAAAGTGATCGGCGCCGGCTATTTCCAGCCGCCGCGCGTGGATCATGCCGTGGCGCGCTTTCCCGGCAACTGGGGCGGCATCGACTGGAGCCATGCCGCGTTTGATCGCAAAAACGGCTATTACATCGTCAATGCCAGCGAAATTGCTTCGCAGCAGATGATGATCAAGAAGCCCGACGGCAGCTACGACATGAAATACGGTTACCAGTGGTTCTGGGATAAGGTCAGCCACATGCCCTGCCAGGTGCCGCCCTGGGGCAATCTCTATGCCATCGACGTGAACACCGGCGCCATTGCCTGGAAGAGCGTTCTGGGCGTGACCGATGGGCTAGCGGATCCCAATACCGGCCGGCCCAATGTCGGCGGGCCCATCGCCACCGGCGGCGGGCTGGTGTTTATCGGCTCCACCGACGACAAGCGGTTGCGGGCTTTCGACACCAAAACCGGCAAGGAGCTGTGGGCCTTAAAATTGCCAGCCTCGCTCTATGGCACGCCGCTGACCTACCAAGGTCGTAGCGGCAAGCAGTATGTCGCGGCTGTCACCACCGGGGGCTTTTGGAGTGAAAATGCGGGGTCGGACGAGGTCACGGCGTTCGCGTTGCCATAGACTTGCAATAGAGGGCCTGGCCTGTAAATCTTCGGGAAAAGGGCGCTAACGCTATTTTCCGGGGGGCAATATGTCGCGATCAAAATTCCGTCTTTGTGTGATGGCCGCCGCCTTGCTGGGCGGCACGGTTTTGGCCCAGGCCGCGACCGACTGGCAGAATTACGGCGGTGACCGCGGCGCCCAGCGCTATTCGCCCCTGACCCAGATTACCCCGGCCAATGTTTCGTCGCTGAAAGTGGCCTGGACCTATCACATGAAGCCGGCGGACGCGGCGCGCGTCGCCACCTCCCAGACGACGCCGCTTGTGGTCGGCAACACCATGTATCTGGGTTCGCCTTATGGCCGCATCGTCGCGCTGGACGCTACCACCGGCAAGGAATTGTGGGTTTACAAGATGCCAGGCAACCAGCGGCCGGCGCCGCGCGGCATGGCCTATTGGCCGGGCGAAGGCGATTACGCGCCGGAACTGATCTTCGGCACCAACGACGGCAAGATGATGGCCATCGAAGTCAAGACCGGCAAGCCGGCCGAACGGTTTGGCGACCATGGCGTGGTCAATCTCAAGACGCCTGACATCATGCGCGGCTATGACAAGAATTACGCGCTGACATCTCCGCCGGGCATCTACAAGAACCTGGTGATGACGGGCGGTTCGGGCCCGGAAGAATCGCGCAGCATCTCCGGCGACGAACGCGCCTGGGACGTGCGCACCGGTAAGCTGGTATGGACCTTCCATGGCGTGCCGCATGACGGGGAGTTCGGCGCCGACACTTGGGCGCCCGGCAGCCGCAAGAATCGCGCCGGCACCAATATCTGGAACATGATCACCGTCGACGACAAGCGCGGCATCGCCTTCCTGCCCTTCACCGGGCCGGGGCCGGACCGCTGGGGCGGCGACCGCCATGGCATGAACCTGTTCGGCAATGCGCTGGTGGCAGTGGACGCCAATACCGGAAAGCGGCTTTGGCACTTCCAACTGCTGCACCATGAAGTGTGGGACTGGGACCAGCCCACCCCGCCGATGCTGTTCGACGTCAAGAAGGACGGCAAAATCATCCCCGCCGTCGCCGCGATGAACAAGTCGGCGTACCTCTTCATCCTGAACCGCATCACTGGCAAGCCCATCTATGACGTCAAGGAAGTGCCGGTGCCCAAGAGCAATGTCGAGGACGAAGAGACCTGGCCGACCCAGCCCATTCCGGTGACCCCGCCGCCGCTGGCCAAGCAGAGCTTCACCGCCGCCACCGACGTGACCAACATCACGCCGGAGCTGGAAAGCTTCTGTAAGAATCTGATCAAGACCAAGAAGATCCATGACAGCGTGCCCTTCTCGCCCATCACTAGCGATTCCCAGATCGCACGCTTCCCCGGTTCCGGCGGCGGCCCGGAATGGGGCGGCGGCGCCTTCGATCCCAAGCTCGGCTATTTCATCGTCAACACCCAGGAGCTGGGCTCGATCGAGCAACTGGAGAAAAAGAAGGACGGCTATTGGGCGTCAGCCAACATTCCCGACAGCTTCTTCGACCAGGAGATTCCGGGCAAAGGCTATTACCCCTGCCACAACCCGCCTTGGGGTGACCTTTGGGCGGTGAACGTCAACACCGGCAAAGTGGCCTGGCGCGTCAATCTGGGCGTCAGCGACATTATGCCGGAAGGCAAGCGCGATACAGGCCGTCCCAACCTGGGTGCGCCGTTGACCACGGCCAGCGGTCTGATCTTCATCGGCGCCACCGATGACAGCCGCTTCCGTGCTTTCGAGACCAAGACGGGCAAGGAAATCTGGACCCACAAGATCGATGCTTCGGCCCATGCTTCGCCGGTGTCTTACCAGGGTAGCGACGGCAAGCAGTATGTCGCCGTGGTGGCGACTGGCGGCTCCTTCGTGCACAGCCCCGCCGTGGGCGACAGCCTCATCGTGTTCGGGTTGCCATAGGCCTGTCTTCAGGACAAAAAAGGGCGCTGGTCTGACGACCGGCGCCCTTTTCATGTCGAAGGGATCCTGGCGCGGGGACTAGCGTCCTCCGCGGGGATCGGTGGCCCGCGCCAAAGCAAGGTGCCCGGCTTCGGCCTTGCCGGAGGAGGCGGCGAAATCCCGCATCGCATTGATTTTGCCAACCTTGGCATAGCGGCGCATCAGGATGTCGGTCTCCTTGTGAGCCGCAATCTGCTGGGCAATGTAGCGATGGTCAAAATTTTCAGCTCGGGCGCCGCGCAGATCGTCCAGCATGACGCGGCGGCAGGTATTCACCGCGCCCGGCAGGGCAGCGTTGACGTTGTTGTAGCGGATCGTCTTTTTCAGCTTTGCGATTGCCGCGGTATGCGCTTCCACCATCCGGCGGGCGAAGGCGCGCACGGCAGGGGTGCGGGCGCGTTGTAGGGCGATCTTGCTCGCCGCCACGACGTACAGGTCATTGATGCCGACGGCGGTGACGAAACCTGGCGTGCTGCGCACCAGTTCAGCCGACAGTTGTCGAACCACGCCGGCGGTGGAATCCTTCACCGCGCTCAGGGTCTCGAAGCGGGTATCGATGCGACGTGCCGGCTGTACGGCAGTGATGCCACAGCTCAAGCGCAGTGCCACAGCGGTGCAGCCAGGTTGCCTTTCACGGAATATCTCCCCAACAGCTAACCGGACTGTATCAGCGCCGCTTTTGGAAGGAAATATCGGGACAGGGCGTCAGGCGCGGTCTATAGCGACAGCGTATGCACGGCCGCCCGCTAAAAAAGTTCCCGGTCAGCTATGGGCGGCGTTATAGGCGGCCAGTCCCGCGGATCCTGGGCAGAGCTCCATTTCCAAGAGCCGATCGATGATAAGCGATTAAGGCTCGGTGACCAGTCGCTGCGCGGGTCGCATGGTAAATGCCAGTCCCATGCCCACCAGCATCAGCACGATACTGCCCAGGAAGGGCAGCTGCCAGTCGCCGGTCTTGTCGATCAGCCAGCCGCCCACCACCGGCGATACGATGGCTGCGAATGCAGAGCCGGTATTCATCATGCCGCTGGCGGTGCCCGAATGGTCGGGCGCGATGTCCATGGGCACCGCCCACATCGGGCCGATGGTCATTTCGGCAAAGAAGAATCCGGCCGACAGGCTGATCGCCGATACGAGCAGGTCATGGCTAAACATCATGGGCAGCAGGGACAGGCAGGTCAGGCCCATGCATACCGACACCATCATGCTGCGGGCGCGGTTGAGATTACCGGTAGCCGCATAGATGCGATCGGTGATTATGCCGCCCAAGGTGTCGCCCACCACACCGGCCAGGAACACGCCGGACGAGAACAGCGCCATGCTTTTCAGGTCCTGACCTTGATGCTGGAAATATTGCGGAATCCAGCTCAGAAACAGCCACAGCGTCCAGCCGTAGCAGAAATAAACGATCGTGACAGGTACCATGCGGCGGGCCAGCTGAAGCCATGGTACCGGCTGTCCCTTGGGCTTGGGCGGCGGCAGGACGCCGCATTCTTCGATAGTCATCCCGGCATGGTCCGCGGGGTTTTCGCGGAAAACGAAAAACCAGATGACGACCCAGACAAAGCTGAGGCCTGCGCAAAAGAAGAAGGAGGTGCGCCATCCGTATATGGCCATTACGCCCACGATGAGTCCGGGCGCCAGGGCATTGCCCAGGCGCGCCGCCGAATGGGTGATGCCTTGGGCGAAGCCGCGGTCCTTCGCCGCCACCCAGCGCGACATGGCGGCGGTGGCGGCGGGAAAGGTGGCGCCTTCGCCCAGCCCCAGCAGCACGCGCGCAATCAGCAGCGAGGTCAGGCCGCCGGCCAGTCCGGTCAGCACCGTGGCGGACGCCCAAACCAGGCTGCAAGCGATGAGGGTGCGGCGGGTACCGAACTGGTCGCTGACCCAGCCGCCGATGATCTGGAAGACCAGATAGGGATACGCGAAAGCGGAGAACACCAGGCCAATCTGGGTTTTGGAGAGACTGAATTCCTTGCCGAAGCCCAGTGCGCCGACCGAAGCGGTACTGACATTGACCCGGTCGATATAGGTAATCAGGTACATCAGACACAGCAGCACCAGAACGATGCCGGTGGGGCGAAAGAGCTTCATGTCCATTACCTCCGCGCCTGGGAGGCGCTTATTGTCTTGTCATCTTATCGTCGCGGGTATGGCACTTTTATGCAGGGTGTCCCGCGAAGTAGGTCATGGCGCTTTCTATGCCGCTGCCGGCCAGGTTGACCCCCACCAGCTTCAGTCCCATCTCGCAGCCGGCCAGGGCGGCCAGCAACGTCAGGTCGTTGCTGTTGCCCAGATGACCGATGCGGAAAGTTCGGCCTTTTATTTTTCCAAGGCCTGCGCCTAGGGACAGATCGAAGCGTTCCAGAATGGTCTTGCGCAATTTGTCGGCATCGATACCCGCAGGGACTATGATACTGGTCAGGATAGGCGAATGTAGCCCGGCATCGGCGCATTGCACCGGCAGTCCCCAGGCTTCCACCGCGCCGCGCACGCCGGCCGACCAACGCTTGTGGCGGGCGAAGATCTTGTCCAGCCCTTCGGCCTCCAGCATCTCCAGCGCTTCATGCAGGCCGTAAAGCAGGTTGGTGGCGGGAGTATAGGGGAAATAGCCCGCCTTGTTCATTTCAATGATTTCGTCCCAAGCCCAATAGGACCTGGGCAGCTTAGCGGTCTTAGACGCTTCGATGGCGCGGGGCGACAGGGCATTGAAACCTAGCCCGGGCGGCAGCATCAAGCCTTTCTGTGAACCGCTGATGGTGACGTCCACGCCCCATTCGTCATGGCGGTAATCGGCGCTGGCCAGGCCCGAGATGCTGTCCACCACCAGCAACGCCGGATGCTTGGCGGCATCGATGGCTTTGCGCACTGCCGCAATGTCGGAGGTAACGCCGGTGGAGGTTTCGTTGTGCACCACACACACCGCCTTGATGCGATGCTCTTTGTCCTTTTCCAGCCGTTCCTGGATCAGCGTGGCCTGCACGCCGTGGCGCCAGCCCGGCGCTTCGGGCAGGTCGGCATCGCCGCCCTTCCATTCCAGGATCTCGGTGGAAAGCCCCAGCCGTTCAGCCAGCCGCGCCCATAATGCGGCGAACTGGCCGGTCTCATACATCATAATGTGATCGCCGGGGCTGAACAGGTTGACCAATGCCGCTTCCCAGGCGCCAGTGCCTGAAGACGGATAGATCATCACCGGATGCTGGGTCTTGAAGATGCGCTTGATGCCTTGGGT
>JAPLPI010000355.1 GCA_026400305.1 Alphaproteobacteria bacterium
GCCGATCACCCGATGGCAGGGCACGATCAGGGCGATGGGATTGGCGCCATTGGCCCTGCCCACGGCGCGCGCCGCTGTGGGAGAGCCGATGCGTTTGGCCACCACACCATAGCTGGTGGTGGTGCCGAACGGAATATCCATCAGCGCCTTCCAGACCTTCTTGTCGAACTCCGGCCCTTCGGCCACCAGTTCGAATTCGAAGTCGCGGCGCTTGCCATTGGAATACTGCGTCACCTGGCGCTGCACATCGGCCAGCTTGCGCGAATTGTTCTCCGCCTCTGGGTCCACGCGCGCGGCGCCGGTGGCGCACAGGTTGAAACGCAACAACCGTCCCTCCTCGTCCACCCAAGCGGCGAATTTTTGGAACGGGGAATCTATCAAGCTCCAATAGCGTTTCATGTCGCTTCCTTTAGATAGGTCCACAAATGCATGTTGGCGAGGCTGCGATGGTGCGCAAACGCGCCCATCAGCCGCGCGGTATGGTTGGCATCGGGCCGCTCGGGCAGCTTGTGCAGCTTCTGTAGGGCGGTGGCGAGGGCACTGTCGCCCACCGGGGCGCGTCGGCAAACCCACCGCGCATCAGCACATAGCGCGCCGTCCAGATGCCGATGCCGCGCTGAGCGGTCAGCGCCTTTTCGGCGGCAACGGCCGAGCCTTCGCCCAGGTTTTCGATATCCAGCTTGCCGCTTGCGATGGCGGCGCCGGCATCGATCAGATACTGCGCCTTGGAGCGCGAATAGCGCCGCGACGCCAGCGCACCGATATCGATATTGGCGACCGCTTCGGGAGTGGGATGGGCGCGCATGTGGCCGATCTTCTCGCCCGCCAGTTCCACCAAGTCGCGCCGGAGCGAGGTAGCGACCTTGACGTTGATCTGCTGGCCGATGATGCCCCAGCACAAGGCATCGAACCCGGTGGGGAGCAGCGGCATGCGCAAGCCCCGGCGGGGCGCAACAAAGCCGGCATGACGGGTCTCGAACTGGGTGATGTCATTGGTGAGGGCCAGGATCTTGAGCGCCGCGCCATGCAGCGCCGCCATGGCCTCGCTGCCCAGCCTAGTTTCGGCATGGACCTTCACCCAAGCCTGCCCCGGCTCGATGCTGATCTCCAGCACCGTGGGACCATCCTGGGTGTGTAGCGCCTTCCAGATGCGATTGCCTTCGCTGCGCTCGCTGAAGCCTTCCGGATCGCGGGCATGATAGCCCAGGATTTCCCTGGCCCGGTAACCAGCCGGCAGCTGCAGCATGAATATCTGCGCGCCATCAAGGGCGCGATAGGCGCCCGGTGTCATGCGGGTATGCGCCAGGAACTGGCGATGGAAGACCGATTCCGATTCAAAGCCGGCGCCGAAGCCGAGTTCGGCGATCTTTTCCCTGCCCGCCAGAAATTCGGCAGCGGCGCGCTTGACCCGCATCCGGCGCAGCCATTGCACCGGCGCCAGGTGGGCATGGTCGCGATAGAGATCGCCCAGCTTAGTCAGGCTGACACCAGCCTCCCGCGACAACGCCGACGCATCGGCGAAGCTGTCAGGCGCGGCGGCGAAGCACACCGCCAGTCCCTGGAACAAGGCGACATTCTGGTCCTCGCCCCGGTAATACAGGTCGGGACGGCAACGCTTGCAGGCCCGCAGGCCCGCCGCCCTAGCTTCGGCGCGGTCCCAGGACATGGGTTCAGGAAGTTTTGCCATGGCCAGACCTTAGCGCGGCCCCCAAAGCACCGCCTCCTAATTCACCCGCCAGATATTGGGTGCCGGACCAAAAGAAAAAGGGCCGCCCTCGCGGACGGCCCTGATTCTTTGGTTTTGCAGGCGGTTACTCCGCAGCGGGCTGCGGCGCTTCCAGCTGGGCCACCGGCTGCTGGGCAGCCTGTTCTTCCTGAATCGCGCGATCGCGTTCGGTGGCGATGTGGCGCAGGCGGGCGATGGCGCCGCCGGTGCCAGCCGGGATAAGCCGGCCCACGATCACGTTTTCTTTCAGGCCTTCCAGCATGTCGACCTTGCCGTAGACCGCGGCGTCGGTGAGGACGCGCGTGGTTTCCTGGAAGGAGGCGGCGGAGAAGACCGAACGGGTCTGCAGCGACGCCTTGGTGATACCGAGCAGAATGGCGCGGCCTTCGGCGGGTTTGTGCCCTTCGTCGGTGGCCTTCTTGTTGGCAGCTTCCAGTTCCGCGGCGTCGACATGCTCGCCGGCGATCAGCGTGGTCTCGCCGCCGTCGGTGATTTCCAGCTTCTGCATCATCTGACGGCAGATCACTTCGATGTGCTTGTCGTTGATCTTTACGCCCTGCAGGCGATAGACATCCTGGATTTCTTTGACGAGGTAGATCGCCAGTTCTTCCATGCCCTTGATGCGCAGGATGTCATGCGGCGAGGGATTACCTTCGACGATATAATCTCCCTTCTCCACATAATCGCCTTCACGCACGCTGATATGGCGGCCCTTGGGGATCAGATACTCGCTCGGCTCCAACTTGTCGGACTTTGGCTTCACGATGACGCGGCGCTTATTCTTATAGTCCTTGCCAAACTCGACAAAGCCGTCGGTCTCGGCCAGCACGGCCGCTTCCTTGGGCTTGCGGGCTTCGAACAGTTCCGCGACGCGCGGCAGACCGCCGGTGATGTCGCGGGTCTTGGCGCCTTCGGTCGGGATACGCGCGATGACGTCGCCGGCACGCACGGTCGAACCGTCTTCCACAGACAAGATCGCGTCGGGCGAAATCACATACCGCGCTTCGCCGCCATTGAGCAGCTTGATGACATTGCCCTTCTTGTCGAGGATGACCAGGGTCGGACGCAGTTCCGGGGCATTCTTGCCACCGGTACCGCGGCTATCAATGACCACCTTGGACGACACACCGGTCTTTTCGTCCGCCACTTCACGCACGGTGACGCCGAAGATCAGGTCTTCGTACTTCACGGTGCCTTCCACGTCGGTCAGGACCGGCAAGGCGTTGGGATTCCATTCCGCGAGGCGATCGCCACGCTTCACGTTC
>JAPLPI010000211.1 GCA_026400305.1 Alphaproteobacteria bacterium
GAAGCCGCAATTGTGTGTGGCGGTGAATTCGGCATGGGTTTGTGTCGCCCACTTGGCATCCTGCACCAGATAGGCGGCACCGTCCTTTTTCCAGCGTGGCCAAGGCGTATCACTCGCGCCATTGGGATTGCCGGTCCGGGCGAAATTCGCCCAGGCATCCAACAGCCTGTCCGCCAGTTTGGCCTGTGCTGGGGTCAAGGTGAAGCGTGCGCCCTCAGGTCCGCCATGATAGCCGGTGAAGAGATAGGGAATGTCGGCGGTGTGATAGGCCATCGGCTGAAAGCCGGGCATCTTGGGGAAGTAGGTCTGTGCCGTGCGGTCGTTGAACAGGTACATATAGAGTGGCGCATGGCCGGCGATAGCGGGTGCCGTGTAAGCACCCCGGCAGGCCATGGCGTCGCTATGGGCGCTGTCCCAGGCCATCTGCGCGCCGGCCCTGATGATCTGGTATTGCGCCATCACCGTATCCGCCGTGCCCTTGGGATAGGCCGGAAAACTCCCGCCCGGCCCGGCATTGCCGCCATAGGTCCGCTGCGCATAGCCCTTGTAATCTGCCTCATCCAGCGCGCTGCGGCCAGGCTTGAAATACTGGGCGATGCCGGCGTTGAAATTGCCTTCGTCGGCGGTGGTGCCCATCATCATCGGCACATTGCTGAATTGGCCGCCCCGGAAGGCGTCAATCAGCTGGCGCGGCAGGATGGTGCCGTCCAGCAGCGGCCCGCCGACCAGCGGGCTGGTGGCGCTGGCAGTACCGGCCAGCGCAGCGATTTTCGCGGCGGGCAGGGCGCGCAGGCATTTGGCGATGTCGCCGGTAGTGCAACCTGCGGCGGCGGCAAACTTCTCACCCTTCGCTTCGGCGGTAGCCTTGCTGGCGAATGGCGTATAACCGCCGCTTTGGAAGATGGCGCGGTGGATCAGGCCCTTGGACGCGGGCGACACCGCAATGGCGCTGGAAGCGCCCGCACCGGCCGACTGGCCGCCGACGGTGACATTGTTCGGATCCCCGCCGAATGAAGCGGCATTACGCTTCACCCACTGCAGCGCCGCCTGCATGTCCATGATGCCGTAATTGCCGAAGGCATGGCCTTCCGCAGCGATCGCGGGATGAGCCATGAAGCCGAACAGGTTGAGGCGATAGTTGAACGTCACCACCACCAGCTTGCCGCGCGTCACCAGCTTGGCGGCGTCATAATCGTTGGAGGCGCCGTCGAAATAGCCGCCGCCATGAATCCAAACCAGAACCGGCCGCCTGGCCTTTGTGTCTGCAGTGAAGACGTTCAGGTACAGGCAGTCTTCATTGCTGTTGGACGGGCCGGCGAAGGGCCCCAGGGTCGTCACCTGGGCGCAGGTGGGGCCGAATTTTTTTGCCGGACGCGGCGCGGTCCATTTCGCCACCGGCTGGGGCGGCATCCAGCGCAATGCGCCGACAGGCGGGCTGGCAAAAGGAATGCCTAGGAACCGGATGACGCCATTTTTCGAAACGCCTTCTACGGGGCCTTCGGCAGTGGCGACAGGCGCAGCCTGCGCGCCCACCGTCATGGCCAGCAGGGCCGCAAGCACAAGTTTCTTCATTGCTTTTTGCTCACGATATAGGCGACCAGCTGCCAGATCTCGTCGCCGGTCAGCTTGTCTTTCCATGCCGGCATGCCGCGCGGCGTGCCTTCGGCGATGGTGTGATAAATCTCGCCCGGCTTGCTGCCATATTGCCAGCTTCCATCGGTGAGGTCCGGCCCCATCCCGCCGGTCAGGTCATAGGCATGGCAACCGGCGCAGTTCATCTTGCCGAATAACCCGTGGCCCGCCTCGATGGCATCGGCATTGCCGGCCAGCGGGTTGGCGGTATCTGCCGTTACCTGCGCCAAAGCAGGCGTGGCAAGCAACGCCAGCATGACAGCAACACGCAGCATCAGTTATGCGCCGCTGCCGGAGGCACCGAGACCGGTGCCGGGGCGCCCGCCTGTGTCAGCTGGCTCGTTCCATTGCCGATGCCGTTGCCGTCCACCGAGAAAACATACAGCGTGTTGCCGCCGGGCATGAAGCCCTTCTCCCGCCGCAGTACGCCGGCGCCGCCGCCGATGCCAGCATAGACCGCAACATACTGGCGTTTGTCCGGTCCCACGAAGGTCATGGGCGCCGCGGTGATGCCCGATCCCAGCTTCTGCGACCACAGCACCTTGCCGGTACGCGCATCGGCGGCGCGGAACCAGCCATCCATGGTGCCGTAGAACACCAGGTCCGATCCGGTGACCACCGCGCCGCTCCACACATAGAGATTTTCCTTGATGCTCCAGACCCGCTTGCCCGCCACCGGGTCCCAGGCGATGAAATCGCCCCAGTTGCCGCCGGGCCCCGCATGGCGCTGCATCTCCATGCCGTCGTAAGGCGAAGAGGGGATGTACTGCACGATGTGGTTGTTCAGATCCATGCAGCTGTTGAACACGCCGGCGTAAAGCAGGCCGGTGCGCGGCGAGAAGGCGGAGGGATTCCAGTTCTTCACCCCGATATCGGGCGGGCAGATGTTGGTGACTTTCTTTTCCACGATGGGATGCGCCGCATCGTTTATCACCGGCATGCCGGTCGTCAGGTCAATATTCTTGGCCCAGTTCTGATGACCGAAGGGGTTAGCCACCAGCACCTCGCCGGTCTTCCTGTCGATGGTGTAGGCAAAGCCGTTGCGGTTGAAATGCACCATCACCTTGCGGCGGGCGCCTTTCCAGGGGATCTCGATCAGCACATTCTCGTTGACGCCGTCATAATCCCATTCGTCATGCGGCGTAAACTGGTATGCCCATTTGGCCGCGCCGCTATTCGCATCGCGCGCGAACACCGCCGAGCTCCACAGGTTCAGGCCTGGCCGCTGCGATGGCGTACGCGGTCCGGGGTTGGACGTGCCGTAATAGATTT
>JAPLPI010000242.1 GCA_026400305.1 Alphaproteobacteria bacterium
ACGGTGCCCGACGACCGCGCCCTGCCACGCATCGTGGCCGACACGCACATCGGCAAGACCGTGAACATGGATGTGCTGCGCAAGGGCCACAAACAGACCCTACGCATCACCGTGCAGAAGCTGGCCGACGATGCCAAGGCCGACAAGCCTTCAAAGGTGCCGTCCGCACCGGTAAAGAACCAGAGCAAGCTGTCGCAACTGGGCCTGTCGTTGGGTGCGCTGGATGGCGGCGCGCGCGCCAAGTTCAAGATCGGCGGCGGCGTGCAGGGCGTGTTGGTGAGTTCGGTCGAGGCGGGCAGTCCGGCGTCCGAGAAGAATTTGCGGCCTGGCGATGTGATCGTGGAAGTGGCGGGTCAGCCGGTGAAGACGCCGGACGATATCGTCAAGCGCGTCGAAGGCGACGTCAAGGCCGGCAAGAAGAGCGAGTTGATGCTGATAAACCGTGATGGCGATCTCATCTATGTGGGGCTGAAACTGAACTGAGGAGCGCGCATGGGAACCCTGGTCATTTGTTTCTATCGGCCGCATGCCGGCCATGTGCCGCTGTTGCGAGATTATGGCCTGATCACTGACCGCCCTTTGATACAGGGCGTTGCCTAGGACGACGCGCTGGTGGAAATCTTCGAATGGGACAGCGTGGAGAAATCGCACGGCGCGCCCACTGGCCGGTCATGAGCGCGGTGATGGATTTCGTGCCGCTGGCCGATCTGCCCGAAGCCAAGCACCTCTTCGCGCACTTCAGTCCGATTTGACGATTTCTGAATCGCTGTAGCCCTGCAGGTAGAGCAGGGCCGTCAGGTCATTGTGCTGGATGGCAGCACCGGCAGCCGCCGCCACTACCGGCTTGGCGTGATAGGCGACACCCATTCCCGCCTTCTGGATCATGGCCAGATCGTTGGCGCCGTCGCCTACCGCCAGGGTTTCGGCAAATTCGATTTTCAGGGTGTCGACAGCTTCTTCCAGCGCCTGAAGCTTGGCCTGGCGCCCCAGAATTGGGGTGGAGACTTCACCCGTGAGGTGCGTGCCGTCATCCAGCAAGGTGTTGCCGCGTTCGGCATGAAAGCCCGCCGCTTCCGCCACCCGCCGAGTGAAATAACCAAAGCCACCCGACACCAGCATGGTGTGAGCACCATGGGCCCGCATGGTCGCCAGAAGCGACTTGGCGCCGGGATTGAGCCGGACCCGCTCCGCATACGTGCGTTCCAGCGCGTCCAGCTTCAGGCCCTTGAGCATGCCGACACGCTCGATCAGCGCCACCTCGAATTCTAGTTCGCCGCGCATGGCGCGCTCGGTGATGGCGGCGATCTGGGACTTCAGCCCCGCCATGTCGGCCAGCTCGTCTAGGCATTCGACATTGATGATGGTGGAATCCATGTCCGCCAGCAGCAGCTTCTTGCGGCGCTTGGCAGTGGCGACTAGGTTGATGTCTAGGCCGAAGCCCTCGGTTCGCTGGCGCGCTTCTGTCAACGCTGCCACTTCGTTTGCGATGGGTAGATCAAAGGCATGGCCTTCTGACAGGATTATTGCCGGGCCATTGTCCAGGCCCCGGAAAATCTCCGGCGCTGCGCCCTTGCCGATGACATTCAGAACAAACATTGTGCCGCTATGCATGATGATGATGCCGTCCTTATTGCAGGGCCCACCGCGAGCGGCAAGTCGCAGGCTGCGATGGAACTTGCCGAACAGATCTGCGGCGTTGTGATCAATACCGACTCCATGCAGGTTTATCGCGAAGCGCCGATCCTGACGGCGCAACCCTCGGAAGCTGACAAGGCGCGGGTGCCGCATCTGCTCTATGGCCACATCAGTGCGCGCGAAGTCTATTCGGTTGGGCGTTGGCGCGACGACGCGGCTCAGGCGATTGCGCAGGCGCGCATGATGAAGCGTGTACCCATCTTCGTGGGCGGCACCGGCATGTATTTCACGGTCCTAACCGAGGGGCTGGCCGACATTCCGCCCACGCCGCCGGAAATCCGCGATGCTGCCCGGGCCTTGCTGGACGATATCGGCGTGGAAGCGTTGCACGCCAGGCTGGCCAGCCGCGATCCGGTGACGGCATCTAGGCTGCGCCCTTCCGATCCGCAGCGCGTGCTGCGCGCCTTTGAAGTGTTCGAGGCCACGGGCCGTCCCTTGGCGGAATGGCAGGGCGCGCCCACCGTACCGCTGCTGAAGAATACCAAGCTCGCATCATTCGTGCTGGACCCGCCTCGTCCCGAACTCCGCGCCCGCATTGCCGCGCGGTTCGAAGCCATGCTGGACGAAGGCGGGCTGGACGAGGCCCGCGCGCTGGAAGGCCTAGATCCCGCCTTGCCGGCCGCCAAGTTACTGGGCCTGCGCCCGCTTCAGGCCCTAGCGTCGGGAACCCTGAGCCGGGCTGAGGCCCTTGACGGGGCTATCACCGCCACCCGCCAATTCGCCAAGCGCCAGAAGACGTGGTTTCGTAACCGTATGACACATTCTATCTGGTATGATCCACTTGTTAGCAATTTAATTACGAAATACAGGCTAAATTCTGCATGAAATTGCTTGACGCGGCATCGCGCCATCTTTAGGTTTCCGCGCCATGATGGATTTTCTCGTAGGTATCCGGCCGCTGGCCCGCCGAAGCTGACGCTTCGGGTATGGGCATAGCGGCCATGCGGACAAGGGGCGGAAACGCCCTTTTATTTTTGGTGCGGTTACGAGCATTTGGACTAGAGGGAAGGACGATGGACAAGGACGACGCGTTGACAGCCACACTGGCGACCCAGACCATGTCGGGCGCGCAGATGGTCATCCGCGCCCTCAAGGATCAGGGCGTCACCCATATCTTCGGTTATCCCGGCGGCGCAGTGCTGCCGATCTATGACGCGCTCTTCAAGGTTGAAGGCATCGAGCATGTTCTGGTGCGCCACGAACAGGGCGCCGTCCATGCCGCCGAAGGTTATGCGCGTTCCACCGGTAAGCCCGGCGTGGTGCTGGTCACCTCCGGTCCCGGCGCCACCAATGCCGTCACCGGCCTGACCGACGCGCTGATGGATTCCATTCCCCTGATCGTGCTGACCGGCCAGGTGCCGACGCATCTGATCGGCACCGACGCTTTCCAGGAATGCTACACGGTCGGCATCACCCGGCCCTGCACCAAGCACAACTGGCTGGTGAAGGACGTCAACGAGCTGAGCCGCGTGCTGCACGAGGCGTTCGAGATCGCGACCACCGGTCGTCCCGGCCCGGTGGTGGTGGACATCCCCAAGGACGTCCAGTTCCAGAACGGCGCTTATCACGGGCCGCAAGCAATTCATCACCGCACCTACAAGCCCAAGACCGATCCCGACCTGTCGGCTATCGTGAAGGCGGTGGAGATGATGGCGGCGGCGAAGAAGCCGATTTTTTATACCGGTGGCGGCCTGATCAATTCTGGCCCCGAAGCGTCGAAGCTGCTGCGCGAACTGGTCGACCTGACCGGCTTTCCCGTCACCTCGACCCTGATGGGCCTGGGCGCCTTTCCGGCGGCCCGTCCCGAATGGCTGGGCATGCTGGGCATGCACGGCACCTGGGAAGCCAATCACGCCATGCATGATTGCGACCTGTTGATCTGCCTGGGCGCGCGTTTCGATGACCGCGTCACCGGCAAGGTCAGCGCCTTCTCGCCCGGATCGAAGAAGATCCACCTTGATATAGACGCCTCGCAGATCAACAAAATCGTCCGCGTGGACGTTCCGATCGTCGCAGACGCGACCAAGGCGCTGCGCGAGATGATCCGCTTCTGGAAGACCCAGAAGTATGCGGTCCAAACCGATGCGCTGAAGGGCTGGTGGAAGCAGATTGACCAGTGGCGGACCAAGAAGTCGCTGGACTATCGGAACTCCGACAGCATCATCAAGCCGCAATATGCCATCGACCGCCTGTACGAACTGACCAGGCACCGCAAGGACGTCTTCATCACCACCGAAGTCGGCCAGCACCAGATGTGGGCGGCGCAGCGGTTCCATTTCCAGGAACCTAATCGCTGGATGACGTCCGGCGGGCTGGGTACGATGGGCTATGGCCTTCCCGCAGCGGTAGGCGTGCAGATGGCCCATCCGGGTGCGCTGGTGATCGACATCGCTGGCGAAGCTTCGGTCCAGATGACCATGCAGGAAATGTCCACGGCGGTTCAGTACAATTTGCCGATCAAGATCTTCATCCTGAACAATGAATATATGGGCATGGTGCGCCAGTGGCAGGAAATTCTGCATGGCGGGCGCTATTCGCACTCTTACTCCGAGGCGCTGCCCGATTTCGTCAAAATGGCCGAAGCCTTTGGGTGTGTCGGCCTGCGCGCCGAAAAGCCGTCCGAGCTGGACGGCAAGATCCAGGAGATGCTGGCGGTGGACAAGCCGGTGCTGTTCGACGTGCGTGTCGACCCGGCCGAGAATTGCTACCCCATGATTCCCAGCGGCGCGGCGCATAACGAGATGCTGCTGTCGCCCGATGACGGCGGCCAGATCAGCGACGCCGGAAAGATGCTGGTCTGAGATGCACGATACCAAAGTGAAACAGGCTGACGACATCGAGCGTCACACCCTGACCGTGCTGGTCGACAACGAGGCTGGCGTGCTGGCCCGCGTGGTCGGGCTATTTTCGGGTCGTGGCTATAATATCGAAAGCCTCACCGTGGCCGAGGTGGAC
>JAPLPI010000296.1 GCA_026400305.1 Alphaproteobacteria bacterium
GATATTGTCGGCCTGCTGGACGGTGTCGCCCATGCGGCCGGGGCTGCCCGCCGTGATGCTGGCGTTGATCGGATCGGCCGTGGTGCCGCTGAAGTAATAGGTGTCGTAGCCCGCAGGCACGATGCGCTGGGCGCTGGCCGGCAGGACGGAGGTGCAAAGCGCCAAGGCTACGCCGAGGCAGGCAAATTTCCAAAAATCCGTCATGAGTATCTCTCCTCGTTGAATATGGTCCGGTGAGTATGCACGCTTAACGCCAGCGCGCATCAGGAAATTTCAGCTGCCGTGTGCCGCGATCGCTGCCAGGAATGTAGGACCGAAGTCCTTAAGCTTGGCTGCGCCCACGCCGTTGACGACGGCGAGTTCGCTCAGATTGCGCGGGCACAGAGCCGCCATGTCGATCAGCGTGCGGTCCGAAAAGATCACATAGGCCGGCACCTTGCGTTCACGCGCCAGCCGGAGCCGCACCGCCTTTAGCGCCGCCAGCAGGCCGGGGTCGCCGCCATCGCTCAGCGCCGCGACATCGGCCCTTGCCTTGCCGCGCGGGGTCATTTCGCGGAAATGGAACAGGCTTATCCCTCGCCGAAGGTCTTCGCCGCGCTCGGCGATCGCAAGACCGCCGTGATCATCCGGCGCCAGGAAACCGGCCGCCACCATCTGGCGGATCAGCGATGTCCACTCTTCTTTCTTGCGGGTCGCTCCACTGCCGAACGCGGCCAATGTGTCATGGCCTCGCTCCTTGATCTTCTGGGTGCCGGCGCCGCGCAGGATGTCGATGACATGGGTAGCGCCGAAGCGTTCGCCCGATTGCAGCACCGCCGCCAGTACGGCCTGGGCCTCCCGGGTACCATCCTTGAGCGGCACGCTGTCCAGGCAATTGTCGCAGTTGCCGCACGGCTCGGCCTGCTCACCGAAATACTTCAACAGGATCTGGCGGCGGCATCCCCCCGCTTCGCAATAGCCAATGAGCGTGCCCAGCCGGCCATGCGCACGCCGCTTGTGCTCATCGCTGGCCTCTTCATTGTCGATGAACATGCGGCGCATGCGGATGTCGCCCGATCCGAACAGCATGTGCGCTTCGGCAGCCCGGCCGTCGCGGCCGGCACGACCGATCTCCTGGTAATAGGCTTCCAGGTTGCCCGGCAGGTCGGTGTGAAAGACGTAGCCCACATCCGGCTTGTCGATGCCCATGCCAAAGGCAATGGTCGCCACCATCACCACGCCGGCTTCGGTCATAAAGCGGTTCTGGTTGGTGTCGCGCATCTCTTTGCTCATGCCCGCGTGATAGGGCAGCGCCTTGACCTTGCAGCGCTCCAGGAATTCGGCGGTCTCCTCGGTCTTCTTGCGCGACAGGCAATAAACAATGCCGCTCTTACCCGCATGGCGCTGCACTAAATCCAGCAGCTGCGCCTTGCCGTCATTGCGCGCCGCGACGCTGAGCTTGATGTTGGGCCGGTCAAAACCCAGCACAAGGGTCTCGACCTGACCGGCGAACAGGCGGGCAGCAATATCGCGGCGCGTCGCCTCGTCCGCCGTCGCGGTCAGGGCGATGATCTGCACCTTGGGGAATAGGGTGCGCAGCCGCGACAGCTGCTCATATTCGGGGCGGAAGGCCGGCCCCCATTGGGAGATGCAGTGCGCCTCATCAACCGCGATCAGCCGGACATCGGTGCGGGCCAGGGCCTCCAGCATCCGCTCCGTCATCAGCCGTTCGGGCGCCAGGTACAAAAGCCGGGTCTCGCTCGCCGTCACCCGCCGCCATGCGGCGATATTTTCGTCGCGCTCGATGGAGGAATTGATGGTGTCGGCCGCCACCCCGGCCAGGCGCAGCGCGGCGACCTGATCCTGCATCAGCGCCACCAGCGGCGAGACCACGATGGTCAGCCCGCCCAGCACCAGTGCCGGTACCTGGTAGCAGAGCGACTTGCCCGCGCCGGTCGGCATAACCGTCAAAACGGGGCGCCCGGCCAGTAACGTCTCGATCGCCATGGCCTGGCCGGGGCGAAAATCGTCAAAGCCGAACACATCCTTGAGGATGCGCCGTTTGGGATCGTCGGAAATCGCGATTTGCTGATTCACGCGGCCTTATATCACGCTTGGCGATTCTACAGACGCCTGTGGAGCTTGCGAATGATGCCGTCGGCAGTTTTCTCGCAAACGCCCGGCACCACCGCATGCGCCAGCGCAGCCAGCCCCGCACCCAGCAGCGGCAAGACAAAGAACAGCGCCACGCGCTAATGCTGGAAATAACTTTCGCCGACGCTGGTGGGATGAGACAGAAACCGACGCCGAAACATCGCCCAAACTTCTGTTGCGCCGCATCATTCTAGCCCAAAGGCGCGGGCTTGTATGGCTTACAGTTTGCCGGAATATTGGGTAGCAACAAATGGAGGGGATCATGAAATACGCAATTCTCGGCGCGGCCTGCCTGATGGCGTGCAGCAACAACGCTTTTGCCGCCAACGCGGTGCGCGCGCCGTTCGGCGCGCTGCCCGACGGCACAAAGATCGAAACCGTGACCCTGACCAATGGCGCCGGCATGAGCGCTAAGATCATGACACTGGGCGCCACCCTTCAATCGCTGGCCGTGCCGGACAAGGTCGGTCACAAGGATGATGTGGTGCTGGGCTATGACGCCGCGCAGGAATATCTCACTCGGCCGAATTATTTCGGGGCCTCGGTGGGGCGCTATGCCAACCGTATCGCCAAGGGGAAATTCTCCCTCGATGGCAAAGGTTACACGCTGGTCACCAACGACGGCCCCAATTCTCTGCATGGCGGCCCCAAGGGTTTCGACAAGCGGGTGTGGAAGATCGACTCGGTCACCAGCGGCCCGGACGCCAGGACGGTGTTCAGCTATGTCAGCGCCGATGGCGAAGAGGGCTTTCCCGGCGAACTGAGAGTCACCGCCACCTATTCCCTGAACGAGCAGAATGAGCTGAAGCTGGAATACACGGCCACCACCTCAAAGCCGACGGTTCTGAACCTGACCAACCATTCCTATTTCAATCTGTCGGGCAATGACGCGCGCGATGTGATGGGCAACGTGGTGACCCTACATGCCGCCAAATTCACGCCCGTGGACGCGACCCTGATTCCCACCGGCGAACGCCGCGCCACGGCCGGCTCGCCCTTCGACTTCCGCACGCCCCATCGGGTGGGTGACCGCATCCGTGACGCCCGCGACCAGCAGATCCGCTATGGCCGCGGCTATGACCACAACTTCATCGTGGATGGTGCAGCCGGGTCTTTGCGTCCCGCGGCGGTGGTCAATGATCCAGTGTCAGGCCGCACCCTGGAAATGAGCATCTCCGCGCCCGGCATCCAGTTTTATACCGGCAACTTCATGGAAGGGCGATGCCATCTGTCTGGAACCCGGCGCGTTTCCGGACGCGCCCAATAATCCGGACTTTCCCACCGCACGACTGAACCCGGGCCAGTCTTACGTCAACACCATAGTCTACAAGTTCAGCGCCAAGTAGCTAATCAATTGCCACCACCGCGACCGACTAGGCTGGCATGTCGAACGCCAGCTTGCCGTCGGCCGTGTTGCTGTTCTTAAACGGAATCGGGCGCACCATATTGGGCGCGTCGAAGCTGTTATGCGCGTCCATGGCGAAAGCGGTCAGCACCCGGCCATGTGCCGTGCCCGTCAGGTTGGTAATGACCTGCACGGCATGGGACGGATCGGTATTGACCATGGCCAGGTAAAGCTTGCCGTCCTTGCCGCGCGCCGCCGATACATCCAGCATCGGCACGCCTTCTCTATAGGTCTTTCCATCCACCTTGGCGGAGTACGGCACGGCGCCCATGAACACCTGATACATGTCGAAGACATGATAGGTCGGCGTCAGCACCATCTTTTCCTTGTCGGTCAGGATCATGGCCTGCAGCACATTGATCATCTGGGCTATGTTGGCGCCCTTCACCCGGTCGCTGTGACGCTGGAAGATATTCAGGCTCAGCGCCGCCACCTCAGCATCGCGTAATGAGCTCTGCTGGTAGAGGAAGCCGGGATGGCTGCCCGCTTCCTGGTCGTACCATGTGCCCCATTCATCGACATAAAGGCCGATTTTTTTGGCGGGATCATACTTGTCCATGATCGCGGCGGTTTTGCTGACGATCTCGTCGATATGCAGGGCATGCGCCAGGGTTGAGGCCCATTCGCTTTCCGGAAAACCGGTGGCTGGCCCCTTGTCACGGAAGACGCGCGGCACAGTGTAATAGTGCACGCTGAGACCATCGAACTTGCCGCCATCCCGCATCATAGCTTCGGCAAAATCGTAATTATCGTCATGGCTGCCGCTGGCGATCTTCAAGCTGCCCATCTCGCGCGGCGTGCCGGCAAAGGTAGCGTAGCGGCGATTGATGTCCGCGGCATATTCGGAACGCATGTTGCCGCCGCAGCCCCAGGTCTCGTTGCCGATACCCACGAAATGCAAGTTCCAGGGCTTGGCACGGCCGTTCCTGCGCCGCTCATTCGCCAGAGAAGATTTGCTGTCCGAGGTCATATATTCCAGCCACTGAGCAGAATCGTAAGGCGTCAGCGATCCAACATTGAGCGAGACATAGGCATCCGCACCGATCAGTTCGGAAAAATTCATGAACTCATGGGTGCCGAAACTGTTGTCCTCGGTGACGCCGCCCCAATGGACGTTGACCCGCACGGGCCGCTTGGCGCGCGGGCCGATGCCATCACGCCAGTCGTAAAGGTCGCCGAAACAGCCGCCCGGCCAGCGCACGTTGGGCACATGGATGGCTTTCAGCGCCGCCACGACATCCTTGCGATAGCCATGGGTGTTGGGAATCTTGCTGTTCTCCCCCACCCAGATGCCTTCATAGATGCCTCGCCCCAGATGCTCGGCAAACTGGCCATAAATATGCCGGCTGATTTCCACGCCGGGTTTGGAAGTATCGATGGCGACATGGACCACCGCGATCACATCAGGAGCGGGCGCCTGCGCCCCGGCCGGCACAGCCATCGCCAGCAGCGCCAGCCAAAGAATTTTGCGGATCATGTCCCCACTCTTTTTTCTTTCGTTTATGGTCGCTCCGGCTCTCGCCGACGCTCCATTGCCGCCATGATAGCTCTAGAAAAGAGGGTCAGGAAAGCGCTTTAAGCCCTTCGGCGTCCGACGGCAGAAGCGTCCAGTCCTCGCGGCTGAACCCAGGGTGCTATCCTAAGTGTCCATACTTAGGACAGCACCAAGAAAAGCGCTGCGTAATTCTCGTTTCCCCAAAACACTTTACGGCGCCAGCCGCATTTGTATTTGCTAATTTATTGCTCTACCTCTCGACAAATGGGTGCTGCCTTGAAACGCGTCGCGCTTCTTGCCGCCTTTCTCATCGCTGCTGCCGTGCCTGTTGTGGCACAGACCATCAGGACCGAGCATGTCGTGGTCTACGGGGCCCGGCCTGATTCCGATATCGGCGTTTTGGCCGACAAGGTTCCCGGCTTATTGCAGAGTTTCAGCGCCGGCCAGCTCACCGCCCAGCATGGCGCCACAGTGCTGGAGGGGGGCAGCATGGGCGGCGAGCTGGCCTTCACCGGCGCCGAGTATTTCGACGGCGATCCGTCCAACCGCAATGCCAGGCTGCCCTCCACTGTGGCGGTCAACATGCGCGCTTCGTACCAATTCGATGAACGCTGGCAGCTGTTCGGCCTGGTGAACAATCTGTTCGACGACCATCATGCGCTGTACGGCGTTTTTTTCGACCCGGGCACCACCGCGGGCCTGGTAACCCCCGCCCTGACCGATTCGCGCACCCTGACCCTGCGCCAGCCGGTATCGTTCCAGCTGGGCGTCCGCATGAAGATCTAGCCTTCTTATTGGCCTTCCTACCGCAGGCGCTGCTACGGCGCTGGCGCCGGTCAGCATCCGTCTTTATATGGGCGGATGCTGCGCCTGACCGACATAAAACTGCCGCTCGGCCACCCGCCCGAGGCGCTGAAAGCCGCCATCCTGAAGAAGCTGAAGCTGCCAGCCGAGGCAGTTTTGGACTGGCGGGTGTTCAAGCGCGGCCATGACGCCCGCAACAACCAGGCCATCGTTTACGTCTATACCGTGGACGTGACCCTGAAAGAGGGCGTGTCCGGGCCCAAGGATGCGCGGCCCACGCCCGACATGGACTATCGCGCGGTGGCGACGGCGCCCGCGACGTTCCAGCGACCGCTAGTGATCGGCGCCGGTCCTTGCGGCTTGTTCGCCGGGCTGATCCTGGCGCAATCGGGCTTTCGCCCCATCATCCTGGAACGCGGCAAGGTGGTGCGCGAGCGCACCAAGGATACCTGGGGCCTATGGCGGCGCTCACAGCTGAATCCAGAATCCAATGTCCAGTTCGGCGAAGGCGGCGCCGGCACCTTTTCCGACGGCAAGCTCTACAGCCAGATCAAGGATCCGCGCCATCTAGGCCGCAAGGTGCTGACCGAATTCGTCAGGGCCGGCGCGCCGGAGGAAATCCTTACCGAGGCCCATCCCCATATCGGCACATTCCGGCTCGTGACCATGGTGGAATCCATGCGCCAGAGCATCGAGGCGCTGGGCGGCGAGTATCGATTCCAGAGCAAGGTGACGGATCTGCTTTTGACGCCGGAGCGGCAGGTGCGCGGCGTGCGCCTGGAAAGTGGCGAGGAGATCGAAGGCCGCCATGTCGTGCTGGCGCCGGGCCACAGCGCCCGCGACCTGTTCGAAATGCTGTATGCGCGCGGCGTCACCATCGAAGCCAAGCCCTTCTCCATCGGTTTTCGCATCGAACATCCCCAAGGCATGATCGACAAGGCGCGCTTCGGCCGCTCCATCCCCGCCTTGGGCGCCGCCGACTACAAGCTGGTGCATCACGCCAAAAACGGCCGCAGCGTCTACAGTTTCTGCATGTGCCCCGGTGGCACGGTGGTGGCGGCGGCCAGTGAGCCGGGCCGCGTCGTCACCAACGGCATGAGCCAATATTCTCGCAATGAGCGCAATGCCAATGCCGGCATCGTGGTCGCCATCACGCCCGACGCCGACTATCCGGGCCATCCGCTTGCGGGCATCGCTCTGCAGCGGCAATGGGAAGAAGCAGCCTTTGCAGCGGGCGGCAGCACCTATGCCGCCCCGGCGCAGCTGGTGGGTGACTTCATCGCGTCCAAGCCATCAACCGCGCTGGGCGAGGTCATTCCGTCCTACCGGCCCGGCGTGACACCGACTGACCTGTCCAGCTGCCTGCCCACTTACGCCATTGAAGCAATCCGCGAAGCCCTGCCCGCCTTCGGCAAGCAGATCCGGGGCTTCGACCGAGCCGATGCGGTGCTGACGGGGGTGGAAACCCGCACCTCTTCGCCCATCCGCATCCAGCGTGGCGACGATTATCAGAGCCTGAACACGCCAGGGCTTTACCCCGCGGGCGAAGGCGCAGGCTTTGCCGGTGGTATTCTGTCAGCAGGCGTGGATGGCATCCGAGCGGCGGAAGCTGTCGCCAAGTCAATTGCCGGCGCTTAAGCTGACAAGAATTCCGACACGAACGCGGTCGTGGGATTGCGCCGCACATCGGCGGGCGCGCCATATTGCTCGATCCGGCCGTCCTTCATCACCGCCACCAGATCGGCCACGGCAAAGGCTTCTTCCTGGTCATGAGTGACGAACACGGTGGTGACGCCGGCATGGTCATGGATGCGGCGCAGGTCGGTGCGCAATTCCTTGCGTACCTTGGCGTCCAGCGCACCGAAGGGCTCGTCCAGCAGCAGCATGCGCGGCTCGATGGCCAGGGCGCGCGCTAGGGCCACGCGCTGGCGCTGGCCACCGGACAGCTGGCTAGGATAGCGGGCTTCCAGGCCAGACAGCTGTACCAGGTCCAGCAATTCGGTGACGCGTTTGTGAATATCAGCGCTGCTGGGCCGTCGGTTGCGGGGACGCACCTTCAGGCCGAAGGCGATGTTGTCCGCCACGGTCATGTGCTTGAACAGCGCATATTGCTGGAACACAAATCCGGCATTGCGGGTGCGTGCCGGCATATCCAGCCAGTTGAGGTCGACAAAACGCACACTGCCGCTGTCAGCGAATTCCAGTCCACCCAGAATGCGCAGCAAGGTGGTCTTGCCCGAACCTGACGGGCCCAGCAGCGATACAAAGCCGCCTTGCGGTGCCACGAAGCTGGCGCCGTTCAGCGCCGGAAAGCGGCCGAACTTCTTGGCGACGGAATCAACGGTGAGGGACATACGCTTCTCCTAGTGGCGATGGGCGGCGGCGAGCTCGTCCGCGTATCGCCATTCCAGTAGTGACTTGAGGGCAAGGGTGAGCAGCGCCAGCATCGCCAGCAGGGCGGCGACGGTGAAGGCGCCCGGATAGTCATAATTGTCGTACAGCAGCTGCACATGCAGCGGCATGGTGTTGGTGACACCGCGGATATGGCCCGACACCACCGACACCGCGCCGAACTCGCCCAGGGCGCGGGCGTTGCACAGGAGCACGCCATACAGCAGGCCCCATTTGATGTTGGGCAAGGTGACGCGCAGGAAGGTCTGTAAACCGGTAGCGCCCAGAGTTGCGGCGGCCTCTTCCTCGTCGCAGCCCTGGTCGGCCATCAGCGGGATCAGCTCGCGCGCCACGAAGGGAAAGGTCACGAAGATGGTCGCCAGCACGATGCCCGGCACCGCGAACAGGATATGGATATTGTTGTCGGCCAGCGACCGGCCGAACCAGCCCTGGGCCCCGAATACCAGCACATAGATCAGGCCCGCCACCACCGGCGACACCGAGAAGGGCAGATCGATCAGGGTGACCAGGAAAGTCTTGCCGGGAAAGTCATACTTGGTGATGCACCAGGCGGCTGCGATGCCGAATACCATGTTCAGCGGCACCGCAATGCCCGCGGCGATCAGCGACAGGCGCACCGACGCCAGGGTGTCGGGCTCCTTGATCGCGATCCAGAAGGCGCCAATACCATTGGCGAAGGCTTCCTTGAACACCAGCGCCAGCGGCAATAGCAGCAGGATGGCGATAAAGGCGATGGCCACTGCGCCCAGGAAGAGCCTGAGCCACAGCGGGTCTTCCGTAGGCTTTAAAAACCGCTTTTTCATCTGCGTTTCGCCGCCCAGCTTTGAAGCCCGTTCAGCGCCAGCAGCATCACAAAGCTGGCGGCCAGCATCACCACGCCTATGGCGGCAGCCCCGGCATAGTCATATTGCTCCAGCTTGGTAATGATCAGCAGCGGCGCGATTTCGCTGACCGCGGGAATGTTGCCGGCGATGAAGATGATGGAGCCATACTCGCCGGCTGCGCGGGCGAACGCCATCGCCATGCCGGTGAGCACAGCCGGCCACAGCATAGGCAGGACGACCCGGGCGAGAGTCTGCAGCCGAGTTGCGCCCAGCGTGGCGGCGGCTTCTTCCACTTCCAGGCCCAGTTCGGCCATCACCGGTTGCACTGTGCGCACCGTGAAAGGCAAAGAAATAAAGACCATCGCCACCAATACGCCATAGGGCGTGTAGGCGACGCGGATGCCATATTCAGCCAGGACTGAACCGATCCAGCCATTGGGGGCATAGAGAGTGGACAATGCGATGCCTGCCACCGCGGTCGGCAATGAGAATGGCAGGTCGATCACCGCGTCCAGAAAACCCTTGCCGGGGAAACGGTAGCGCACCAAAACCCAGGCGATGATCACGCCGAAGAAGGAGTCGATCACCGCCGCGGCCAGCGCCATCCCGAAGGACAGGCGCAAGGATGCGAGCACGCGCGGGGTGGAGATCGCCGCCCAGAAACCGCTCGGGCCCAGTTCCATCGGGCGGATCACCAGCGCCAGCAGCGGGATCAGGACCAGCGAGATCAGATAGAACAGCGTAAAGCCCAGCGAAAGCCGGAAGCCCGGCAACACGTGCCGGGACCGCAAGGGAAAAAGTTTCAGTCCAATCGCGCTCATGATTTTCAAAAGAGAAACTCCGCAGCCGGTTTAGGGACGGACCGCGGAAAGTTGGGAAAGATTTTGCACCTTAAATACGCATCATTTGCCCGGCTGGTAGATCTGGTCGAACACGCCGCCATCACCGAAATGGGTGGCCTGCGCCTTGGCCCAGCCGCCGAAATCACCATCCACAGTGGCCAAGGGGATGCTGGGGAACTGCACCTTGTACCTGGTCAGAATTTCCTGGTTGCGCGGGCGATAGAAATCTTTCGCTTCGATTTCCTGCGCCGCCGGCGTGTAGAGGAACTTTACAAAGGCTTCCGCAGCAGCGCGACTCTTCTTCCTGTCCACATTCCTGTCCACCACGGCCACCGGCGGTTCGGCCAGGATGGAGCGCGATGGATAGACAATGTCGTACTGGCCGGGCGATTCTTTCAGCGCCAGATGCGCCTCATTTTCCCACGACAGCAGAACGTCGCCGATGCCGCGCTTGGTGAAGGTCACGGTCGAACCGCGCGCGCCAGCATCCAGTACCGGCACGTGGCGATAGAGATTGCCGACGAAATCCTTGGCCTTCTGGGCATTGCCGCCCTGCGCCTTTTCGGCAAAGGCCCAGGCCGCCAGATAGGCCCAGCGCGCCCCGCCCGAGGTCTTCGGATTGGGCGTCACCACCTGAATGCCCGGCTTCACCAGATCGTTCCAGTCCTTGATCTTCCAGGGGTTGCCCTTGCGCACTAGGAACACGATGGTCGAGGTGTAGGGCGCGGCGTTGTGCGGCAGGCGTTTTTGCCAGTCGGTGGGCAGAAGCTTGGCGTTTCTCGCGACCGCATCGATGTCGGCGGACAGGGCAAGCGTCAAGACGTCGGCCTGCAACCCGTCGATCACGGCGCGCGCCTGGGCGCCGGAACCGCCATTGGACGTGTTGATGGTGACTTTGTCGGCTTTGTATTTAGCCGCGAAAGCCGCGCCGAGATGCTTGTAGAGTTCGCGGGTCGGATCATAGCTGACATTCAGCAAGGTTACATCAGCCTGGGCAGCGGCCCCGGTGAGGAGACCCGCAGCGACCGCCAAGGAAAGAAGACGCTTCATCGGATTCTCCTTAAAGGGAAATCTGGCTGCGCAAGACAACGGCATCAGCAGAAATATCGTTGGCGGGCGCGTTGACATGATTGACCTTGATATTGTCGTAGTTGAGCTGGAACTTGATCGCGTTGTTGGGGTACCAGTTCACGCCCAAGGTCCAGATATCCTGCTTGCCGCCGGCGATGCCGCCGGTCGCAGCGGTGCTGAAGGGCAGAAAATCCAGATCGATGCTGCTGTAGCGCGCAGCCACTTCCCACGCTCCCCAGCCGCCCGGCGCGCCCAGCGGCTTGGCCGGGCGGATGTTGCGGAAGCTGGCGGCGGCCGGATCATAGGGATGCTGCTCGCCGGTCAGCGAATAGGTGAGGAAGGCATACCAGCCGGTGAAGCTGGGATTGGGCACCGCGATACGGCGCTCGATCTCATAGCGGAACCAGCCACCCTGACCGTAAAATCGATCATATTCACCGGCCGTCTCGAAGCCAAACTCGCGCACATGATGGGCATCGATATTAGCGGTATCCACCGTTTTGCTGGCATCCACGGCCACTTCTGGGCCGTTGCTGAAGCGGATGGTGTTGAGCGCGGGGCTGGGGACGGTATCCGACAGCTTGAGCACTTCGGTGATATGGCCATCCACCAGCCACTTCACCTCAGGTTCGGACACGGCCAGCCAGGCAGCGCGGCCGATCACAGCTTCCTGGGCATCAAAAGTGCCGACTGCGGCGCCACTAGATGTGTTATCGCTGGTTTTCTTGCCTGTGTAGGAAAAGGAAACGAGATAACTTTCACCTTGCGCGAAAATACTGGCTGCTTCGCGGCTGGGCGCGCCGCCCAGATTGCGTGCGACATCGACCGATGCAGCCCGCTCCGGGAAGAATAGTTCGCCCGAGCTGGTCTGGTCTTCCAGGCCTTCGGCGGGCGTATAAGCGCCGATGCGGAAGCCGAACGGCCTGAGACCGTCATATTCGATATAGGCGTTGTAGATGTAGCCGCGATTTTCGACGCCGTAACCGCCAAAGTCGTAAATGAAATTGTAGGCCCAGTCGTTATTGACGGTGCCCTGGAAGCCAAGCTGGGCGCGGCGGAAATTGGTGCCGCTGTTCAGGTCCACGCTGGCGGGATTCTTGCCTTGCGCGAAATAGCCGGTGTCGAACTGCATCAGGGCGCGCAGCGACAGAGTGAAAGCTCCATCGGCGGAGGCGAAGCTCGCTCGGCCATTGGAGATGCTGGCTTTGGTCTGCGCGTCGAGCCGGTGGTTGATATCGACATACTGGGCGCTGGTTCTGCGCTTCAGATCGGCCAGCGCGGCGCTGCTGCCGGCATCGGCTTCGGAGGCCTTGATCTCGCGCAGCTGAAGCTGGACGTCGCGCAGCTGCTGTTCCAGCAGGCCGATACGAGGATCTTGTGTGGTGGCGGCCGGCTTCTTGGCGGCCGCGGCAAAGGCGGAACCAGACAGGACGGCGGCGGCCGCACCGGCCAGGAGGAGCGAAACCAGAATTCGGCGCATGAAAACCCCGTCGAAAAATCATCCCGCCGGCCGCCTTGGGACCAGCTGCAGATTAATTCCGCTAATTCTCTATCTAGTCAATGGGGATTGCGATGTATTTTTGAAGCTTAGGAACGCAAGACCTGATGCGGCAAGATTATAAAGCACCCGAACGGCGCAATTGTGCCGCGGCCGTCGCCAGATTCCTGGATTCCAG
>JAPLPI010000102.1 GCA_026400305.1 Alphaproteobacteria bacterium
TCATTGGCATACACCCCCCTTTCCCTTGCCGGCTTCGGTCGCGACGGCGTCCCGGTAGATAACCCGCCACAGGTCACGGGCCGCCGCATGGTCGCAGAGCTCCAGCGGACACCCAGCGGCGTAGTAAGCGTTGGACCGCGCCATGCCCAGGTGGGTCACCAGGTCCACCGGCGACCGAGCCAGTCGGCGCGCGAACCCGCCCGGGCGGACCGGCGACGGCCCCAGCGCCGGCGGGCAAAACAAAAACCGGAGCAAACGTCCCTTAGCACTATCTGCTCGTACCATTGTAGCTCCTATACTCATAGCTTAATTCGCCTTTCGCCTTTCCTTCGGATTTCGCCCTTCGGGTTTATAAGGCCCACCACTATCGCCCGCCGGCACAGGCTGACCAGGTCATTGACCCCGAAGATCAGGCAATCCACCCCGGCATCGGCAATGGCCAGGGCAGAACACACCGCGCGCGGGGTTTCGATCATCGCCCATAGTGGCACGCCGCCGCATTTGGTCTTGGCGGCCTCGATGTCTTCGGCGCCGGAAATCTTGGGCAGCAGGATGGCGTGGGGCTGTGCCTGCACCATCGCTGCCACGTCCGCGTCATGCCAGATGGTGCCGGCAGAATTGACCCGCACCACCACTTCGTGAGGCGCAAAACTCTTCAGCATCGCCGCCGCGGTTTCGCGGGCCCGTGCCTTGTCTTCGGCGGCGACGGCATCTTCCAGGTCCAGGATCACCACATCGGCGTCCATGGTGCGCGCCTTCTCCAGTGCCCTGCTCTTGGTAGCGGGCACGTACAGCGCCGCGCGGCGCGCTTTATACGCCTTCGACAAGAAGAAATTCGCCCTGGCCGGCCTTATCGCGATATTCGCGGGCCTTGGTGTATTCGGGCGAATGATAGCAGTCGTGTGCGTCCTGCAGCGAGGCGAACTCAATCACCACATTGCGGGCGCGCGCCTGGCCTTCCAGCACTTCGGTCTTGCCGCCGCGCGCCAGGAACTTGGCGCCGAAGCGTTCGAAGGCCGGCTTGGCGGTCTCGACATAAGATTTGTAGGTCTCGGGGTCATGCACGTCCACGCGTGCGATCCAATAGGCTTTGGGCATCGGGCAGGTCTCCTCGAAAAATGCCGTTTTTATAGGGCTTTGAGCAGGTTGCGTTTGACGAGTAATTCGGCGATCTGCACCGTGTTGAGCGCGGCGCCCTTGAGAAGATTGTCGGACACGATCCACATATTGAGACCGTTTTCGACGGTAGGATCCTTGCGGATGCGGCTGATGAAGGTGGCATCCTCGCCGGCGCATTCGATGGGTGTGACGTAGCCGCCATCCTCGCGCTTATCGACCACCATGATGCCGGGCGCGGCGCGCAGGGCAGCGCGGGCCTGTTCGGCGGTGACCGGCTTTTCGAATTCGATGTTCACCGACTCGCTGTGACCGCGGAACACCGGTACCCGCACGCAGGTGGCGGTGAGCTGGATGTCGGGGTCGAGAATCTTCTGCGTCTCGGCCGACATCTTCCATTCTTCCTTGGTGACCCCGGAATCCAGGAAGACATCAATCTGCGGGATGACATTAAAGGCGATCTGCTTGGTGAAATGCTCCACCACCACCGGATCGGTGACGAACACCGCGCGGGTCTGGCGAAACAGCTCATCCATCGCGTCCTTGCCGGCGCCGGACACCGACTGATAGGTGGACACCACCACGCGCTTGATCGTGAACAGGTCATGCAACGGCTTCAGGGCGACCACCAGTTGCGTGGTCGAACAATTGGGATTGGCGATGATGCCCTTGGGAATGTCATTCAGCGCTTCGGGATTGACCTCCGGGACCACCAGCGGCACCTGCCGGTCCATGCGCCAGGCGCTGGAATTGTCAATGACGATGCAGCCCTGGGCGGCGATTTTTGGCGCCCATTCCTTGGCGATGGCGCCGCCGGCGCTCATCAGCGCGATGTCGGTGCCCTTGAAGTCGTAATAGTCCAGCGCCTTCGCCTTCAGCGTATGATCACCGAACGAGACTTGCTGGCCGATGGACCGGGGTGACGCCAGGGCCACCACTTCACTGATGGGAAATTCGCGCTGGGCCAGGACTTTGAGCATCTCCCGGCCGACATTGCCGGTCGCCCCGATGACTGCGATTTTGTAGGCCATGCCGATACCGCCTTTGTGGCGCCAGCAATACTAAAATGCGGAAGGTGGGGGAAGCGGCCTTATTGCCGAAAGATTACTGGCCCAGCTGCGATTGCAGACGAACCATCGGGCGCCCGCCGTCCATCCCGCCGCTCACGCGGGGCATCATGGGGTTCACGGGGGTGAGAGTCTCCCATTTGCCGCCTTTCAGGCTCAGGGTCTGGGCGCGGCCTAGTCCATATAGCGCATGGCATAGGGCAAAGACTGGCTGGCAAGGGTACGAAGCTCCTGCTGGTGCTCGGTCGGCCAGGGCTTGCTGATTTCCGGAACCGGAAACGCCCAGCCGGTTGCCGATCCGGCAATCAGGGCCGAGATGGCAGCAGCAAGGACCACAAAACAGCGCATGAAAGAACAGCGCGGCTAAGGCTTTACTGTTGCATACAGGGAAAACATCTTGAAAGCTCCCTGTTTACAAGGGCTTGGCGGGCCAGCGCGGTTCAGTTTATGGTCGCGAACGCTGAGACAGCGAAGGAGTATATATGAAGTTCGTGAAGTTGTCCGCCGGTGCTGCGGCTCTCAGCCTGCTGGGCCTGCCCGTCGCCGAAGCGCGGACGCTGTCCGCGGCCTGCGCCAGCGCGTCCGAAATTTCCGCTATCCAGGCGGCCTCGGTGCAGCAGGAGCTGACCGATGCCGCTTTGGCCTGCGGTCCCAAGGCGGTGGCGCTCTTCAACCAGTTCCAGACTGTCTTCAACAAGGAACTGCGCAAGTCGGATGCCATCATGCTAAAGATGTTTAAGCGAATGAATGGCCGCCGCGCCGGCGACGCTGCCTACGATTCGTTCAAGACCCGCGCCATTGCCCATGCCGAGCAGCGCCGTACCAAGCCCGGCGCCCATGACAATTTCTGCCGCACGGCGGAAGTGGTGTTCGCCGCGGCGCTCGCGCCCAACAAGCCGGTGCTCGAAGACTTCGTGTCCGGCGTGCCGGTGAACGAAGCCAATCCGGTCGACAGCTGCGAGATCAAGGTGGCCGTGGCGCTGCAAGACGTCCAGGCCGGTCCCGATATCGCGCCGACGCCGCGACCGGATCTACCGGGCGATGCGAACTATCTGCCTTTTCTTGGACAGCTCCCGGTCGGACCCGCGCTCAGGCGCTAACCCTTGCGGAATATGGAAAAGAAACGGCGCGGCTCTTGCGAGCCGCGCCGTTTTTTGTACCGGACGCAGCTCGGATCGATGACAGCAATGCGCGCTGGCGTGAGCCGGGCGCAATTGAAAATGCCGCGCTGGACTGGGCAAAGAAAAAGGCCGGTCTTGCGACCGGCCTTTTTACTTTCAGGTTTAAACCTAACGCTTAGCCACCGAGATCGATGACAGCGTCGCGCACGCTCGGGCCGGTCGGAACCAGCGGATCGTTGAAGCTCTTGCCTTCGATCGCGATTGAGTTGGCACCTAGACCCTGACGGACCAGTTCGTTCTTCACGGAGGTGGCGCGACGGATCGAGAGCGCCTGATTGTAGCGATCCGAACCGACGGTGTCGGTGTGACCGGTGATCATGATGCGCACCGAACCCAGAGTCTTGGCAGCCGAGACCGCCTCGGTAACCGTGCTCTGCGCTTCCGCCGTGAGGTTCGACTTATCGAAGTCAAAGAACACGATGTATGTCTTCGCCGGCGGGGGTGGAGGAGGAGGCGGCGGCGGAGGTGGCGGCGGCGGCGGCGGCGGCGGAGGAGGCGGCGGAGGCGGCGGCGGCGGCGGAGTCATGAACCAACGCAGGCCAAACAGCGCCACATTCTCCTGAACGGTGGAAATACGAACCGGGGTAGGAGTCGCGTAGGGCGAACCGAAGTTGCCGTCTGTTTCGTTCTCGCGATAGCGATATTCACCGAACAGATCGACATCCGGCGAGATGGAGACGGCCAGACCGGCGATGCCCTGCCACTGGAACGCCGTGGTGCGGCCCTTCACATAGTCGAAGTTGGTGCCGTTGACGCCGATACGGGTGCG
>JAPLPI010000051.1 GCA_026400305.1 Alphaproteobacteria bacterium
GATGCCAGTGGTCACCGACATGACACAACCCAACGGCATCGGCTTTTCGCCGGACGGCAAGACGCTGTATGTGTCCAACTCCATGCTCGACATGCATATCCGTGCCTATGACGTGGGCGCCGACGGTAAGCTGTCGAACATGCGCAAGCTGATCTCGTTCCCCGGCACGGCACCGGACGTGCCGGACGGCTTGAAGGTGGACAGCGCCGGCAACATCTGGGCCACGGGCCCGGGCGGCGTGCGCATCATCTCGCCCAAGGGCAAGGTTCTGGGCCAGATCGTGATCCCGGAGACCGTCGCTAATATCGGCTTCGCCGAGGATGGCAAGACGGTCTATCTCACCGGCTCGACCAGCCTGTACCGCATGCATTCCAAGATCGCGGGCGAAATCCCGATGTATTATCGCAAGTAATCAGTTGTCGCGGTGGCGGCCCATGCGGCCGCCACCGTCGCCACTGGGTTGCGGATTGCTGGGCTGGGCATAGACGTTGGGGCCTTAATAGTCAGGGTCGTGATAGCCGCCGCCGCCATAATAGCCGCCGGAAGTCGCGTAAGGGGCGCAGCCGCCCAGCAGGGCCAGCGCCGCGCCCAATGCCAAAGCCGTCCGTTTCATGATCGTCTCCATGCCGGAGGATTTACGGCCTGTGAAGCATCATAAGGCCGGGCTGAACCGGACATGAACGGGATGTAAGGTCTTACTTTGGCGTCAGTTTCAGCAGCTTGGAGCCCAGCGGGGTGTTGTTGGTGATCGAGCCACCGCCGGAATCGCTGAGTACATAGACCGCGCCGTCGGGGCCGACGCGCACGTCGCGCAGGCGCATCTTCACCTCGGTCAGCAGCGGTTCTTCGTTGACGACCTTGCCACCCGACAGGGTCAGCCGTTCCATGGCGTTGCCGCGCAGGGCGACGACGAAGACGCTGTTCTTCCATTCGGGGAACAGATTGCCCTTGTAGAAGGCCAGGTTGCCCGGACCGATGGAGGGCGCCCAGTAATAGACGGGCTCTTCGATGCCGGCGCGGGTGGGCTCGCTGTCGCCGGTCTGGTTGCCGGGATAGTCGATGCCGTGGGTGACGACGGGCCAGCCGTAATTTGCGCCCTTCTTGATCAGGTTGAGCTCGTCGCCGCCGCGCGGGCCGTGCTCGGTCTCCCAGAGGTTGCCGTCATTGTCGAAGGCGATGCCTTCCTGGCTGCGCTGGCCGATCGCCCAGATTTCGGGATAGGCGGCTTCCTGGCCGGTGAAGGGATTGCCCGGGGCCGGCTTGCCGTCGGTGGTGATGCGCAAGATCTTGCCAAGATGGGTGTCTAGGGTCTGCGCCACCAGCCAGGGATAGGAGCCGCCGGTGTCGCGGTCGCCGATCGTGATGTAGAGATAGTCGTCCTTGCCCATCACCATGCGGCCGCCACTGCGCGAGCCGACGCCGGAGCGGTTGTCGTTCGGGGTCTGGGGGCTAGCCTTGAAGATCACCTTCACATCGCTGAGCGAATTGGCGGCCTGGTTGAAGGTGGCGCGCGCAACCTGGATGCCACTGATCATGCCGCGGTCGAAGCCGAAGAAGGTGAAGTAGATGCGGTGATTGGAGGCGAAGCTCGGGTCCAGGACCAGATCGAACAGGCCGGTCTCGCGCCAGCCCTTGGCCAGGCCATCCACGCCGGAGACCGGCGGTGCGATGGTGCCATCGGGCGAAACCACCCGCAGGGCGCCGGGCAGTTTTTCGGTGACGAGGAATTTGCCGTCGGGCAGGAAACCCAGCGCCCAGGGGGCGTGCAGGCCGCTGGTGATCTCGGTCAGCTTGTAGGGTGCGGTCTTGTGATAGGGCGCGCGGTTCTGGCCGGGGAAAGCCGGCTTGTCCTTGACGTTCTCGTTCAGGCGGCTGTCCACCGGCTTGCCTTCCACCAGCGCCGTGTAATCGGGATTGTTGGGGACGACCGGGGCATCCTGGGCGGGCGGGGTCTGGGCCACAGCGGCGGTGGCGAGCAGGCAGGCGGCGAGAGCGGCAAGGCGGCGGGTCATGGCGTTTCCTTGTTCTTGTTTCAGCGCGGCTTGTTCAGCACGGCCAGCAAAGGTTCGGCATTTTCATTAGCCGGGTTAGCGGCGAAGGCGTCCTTGGTCTTCTGGTCTTTCGCCACGCCGATGACCATCAGTTCCAACGGGGCGGCGCCGGCCTTGAAGCTCTTGGCCTGGCCCAGATCGACCGGTATGGCGTCGCCCTTCCTGATGGCGACTGTCTCGCCGTTTACGGTGACGCTGCCTTCGCCGGAGATAACGTAATAGGCTTCGCTGAGATCGGCGAGGGCGGTGGTGCCGGTGTCGCCGCCCGGCTGGATCAGTTCGTGATCGACATAGGCCCAGGGGGTGAAGACCACGCTGGGGCTGATGGCCCGGCGGCGCTGGACCTTGCCGCCGTCACGGG
>JAPLPI010000281.1 GCA_026400305.1 Alphaproteobacteria bacterium
GCACGCGCGCGAAGTGCGACAGCGCGGCATTGGCGACCTTGGCGCCCACGGTCTGCGAGCCGGTGAAGGACACGCCATTGACGTCGGGATGCTTGGACAGGGCATCGCCGATGATGCCGCGGCCCAGGACCATGTTGACGATACCGGCGGGCGCGCCGGCTTCATGGATGATTGACATCAGCGCATGCGCCACCGCCGGGGTGGGGTTGGCGGACTTCAGGACAACCGTGTTTCCGAAAGCCAAGGCGGGCGCGATCTTCCAGGCGGGAATGGCGATGGGGAAATTCCACGGGGTGATCAGGCCATAGACGCCGACCGCCTCGCGATAGGTCTGGATCTCCACGCCGGGGCGCACCGAGTCCAGGTTCTGACCGTGGCGGCGAAGCGCCTCGCCAGCCATGTACTTGAAGATGCGGCCGGCGCGAACGGTTTCGCCGGTGGCTTCGGGAAGGGGCTTGCCTTCTTCCATGGCCAGCAGCTTGCCCAGCGCATCCTTGCGCTCAATGATCATGCTGCCGACCTTGTCGAGCAAGTCGGCGCGCACTTCCGGGGTCGAACCCGACCATCCGGGGAAGGCGCTGCGGGCGGCGGCAACCGCGTCGTTCACGTCTTCAACGCTGCCGTCGGGGAATTTTGCGATGATCTCGTTGGTGTTGGAGGGATTGGTGCTTTCCAGCGCCCCAGGGGCGGAAATCTGCTTGCCGCCGATGAAATGGGTCAGGGTCTGGGTCATCAATAGTCTCCTGGAAAATGCAAAAAACGCGCTGGTGGGTATTTAAGGGGTTGGGCGCACTAATCCAACCCCGGAACTGCATCCCAGAGGTGTGGCAGGGGTATGGCTTATTGGCGCGGATTGCCGGGCTTTCAGGCGCCCAAAAGTCCGCGTTTGAAGAGGTTTTTCATCAAGTCGGAAATGCCGAAGGTCCAGGGCGGCGCCTGCTTGCAGGTGGTGACCCGGTTTTCCAGCACGCCCAGCTTGGGGGTGGAAATCCGCACCACGTCGCCATCCTTGTGGGTGAAGCCCGAACCCTTGACGTCACGGTCCTGGGTCGGCGCGAACAGGGTGCCCAAAAACAGGACAAAGCCGTCGTGATACTGGTGCTCGCTGATGGTCTGCTTCACCAGTTCCAGCGGATCGCGGCTGATCTCGGTCATTGTGGAACGGCCTTCCAGCCGGTAATTGTCGGTGCCGACAATCTCCAGCTCGACCACGGCCTTGCGCACATCATCGATGGTGAACTTGTCGTCGAACATGCGGATGAAGGGACCCAGCGCCGAAGCGGCATTGTTGTCCTTGGCCTTGCCCAGCAGAAGCGCGCTGCGCCCTTCATAGTCGCGCAGGTTCACGTCATTGCCGAGGGTTGCGCCGATGGTCTTGCCGGCGCGGTCCACCACCACCACGATTTCCGGCTCCGGATTGTTCCAGGTGGACTGGGTGCGGATGCCCACATAATCGCCCCAGCCGACCGAGGACAGCGGCGGCGCCTTAGTGAAGACTTCCGCGTCGGGACCGATAGCAACTTCTAGATACTGCGACCACAGTCCGTCGGCGATCAGCGCATCCTTCAGCTTCTGGGCTTCGGGCGAGCCGGGGATGACCTTGCGGATATCGGTGCCAATGCGCGCCGCCAGTTCCTCGCGGATTGCCTGCGCCTTGCCGGGCACACCCTTGGCGCGTTCCTCGATCACCCGCTCCATCGCCGAGACGGCGAAGGTCACGCCCGCCGCCTTGACGCATTGCAGGTCCACCGGCGCCAGCAGCTTGGCCTTGGACGTTTCACCCGACCAGGCCGTGGTCAGACCCAGATCATTGATGTCGCCCAGATCCTTACCCGACGGAACGCCGTTCCACGTTTCCAGCAGCACCGAGACGGTCGGCGCGGTGGCCGACACGTCGAACACCCGCCCTTCCTTGACCACCACCGGCGTGGGCCCCTCGCCTAGGTCGATCCGACCCACCAATACGGCGTCGCGCCAGTCTTCAGGTAGCGGAAAAGCGGTGTTCGTCATGATGTATTACAGCTCGAGCTTCAAGGTGTTGCGGATATAGTTGGCAGTGATGCGCGCGCTTTCTTTGGGCGTGCGCCAAGGCGAAGTGTCCAGCTCAACATTGAGATGGCCGCGCCAGTTGATTGATTTCAGATAGGCCATAATGGCCGGGAAATCCACGCCGCCCTCGCCCATGGGATGGAAATACGGATCGTTCATCATGTCGCGGGTCGGCAGCGGCACACTCTTGGTACCGCCGCGATCCGCCCTGGCGGTGTCCTTGAAGTGATACTCGATGACGCGATGGCCCAGCTTCTTGGTCAGCGCCACCGGGTCCATCCCCGCCATGGTGATGTGGCCGGTATCCAGGATCAGGCCGACATTCTCGGGCCTGGTGTTTTCCATGATGTACATGGTCTCTTTTTCGTTCTGAATCTGGCTGCCCAGATGGGCATGGATACCGAACTTCATGCCCAGCTCCTCGCGGATGCGCTGGCCAAGAAGATCACAGGTCTTGGCGATCTCCTTCAGGTCTTCCAGCGGCGTGCCGCCCGGCTGCTTGCGGGGACCGGCGTTGGTCTTCTGGTGATCGCAGCCGAAACGGCGCGAGAAGCGCGTCATGTTGAAGTGGTTGTCCACCACATCCTTGCGCTGGGCCGGATCATGGAAGGCGACACTGCCGCCAGCCGCGCCGCCGGTGATGGCGGTAAACTGCGCACCGATCTCGTACATGCGGTGCTGCAGAGCTTCCCAGCGGTCGGGATAATAGACTTCGCGCTTCACCTTTTGGCCGGTGGGATATTTCCAGCTGTAACCGTCGGGCCAGGCCTTCATCGCCTGGGTGTCGCGCGGCGCCGGCTCATAGCCGTCCCTGGTGGCGCAGAAGGAGGAGCCGAAGATTTCAAAATAGCGGAAACCTACCTCGCGTCCTTCGGAGATGCCGACAAAGGGGCTGCCTTCCCAGCCGCCGCGTGTGTTGGTGGTGTAGCCGATGCGGAATTGCTGCTGTTGGGCCAGCTGTGCCTGCGGCTCCATCTTGGGCGCGCCGGCAAAGGCCGGGCCCGTGGTCTGGGCGGATACCGTACTGGCAGCAAGCAGGCCACCGGCGGCGACGGACAAGCCAAAGAAATTCCTGCGATCCATGTTGTTTTCTTCCCTGAGCGTTCGCCCTTTCTCGGGCGTCGCACTTTAGACAAGGGCCAACAGCATCACCATCGCGGCATTTAGCCGTCTTTTCAGGATGTTGCGACGCAGCATTTTCTTTTGCGGAGCCGCTGCTATAACCGCGCCCGACCATAAGGAACGACCCATGAAGATCTATCCCGACCGCTTCGCCAACCGCACCGCCATCGTGACCGGCGGTGCTTCGGGCCTGGGACTTGAAGCCGCCAAGCGCATCACCGCCGAAGGCGGCAAAGTCTGCCTTTGGGACATGAATCCCGAGAGCCTGGCCAAGGCCAAGGCGGAGATCGGCGCAGCGCACACCATCGCGGTGGACGTCACCGACGCCGCAGCAGTGGAAGCCGCCGCCGCCGAGGCGCAAAATGTGCTGGGCAAGATCGACATCCTGGTCAACAGCGCCGGCATCACCGGTGCCACGCAGCCGCTAATCGGCTATCCGATAGACAGCTGGCTCAAGGTGAT
>JAPLPI010000201.1 GCA_026400305.1 Alphaproteobacteria bacterium
ACCACCGCCTGCTTGTCCAGCACGATGTTGGCACCGCGTTCCTTGACCACCTGCTGTAGGATGGGTCCCAGCGCATCTTCCATCGCTTTTTGCCCCTGGGCGAAAGCGGCCTTGAGCTGCTCGTCCTTGCGCTGGGCGGCGCCCTGCAGCGACTGCGCCCTGGCCTGGAAAGCCGCCAGTTTCTTTGCCTTCAGGTCGGGCGCCATAATGGCGACCTGCTGCTGCAGCGTGCGCTCCTCGGCCTGGATCGACTTGGCCTGGCCGGACAGTTCGGCCTTGGCCTGGTTGGCGGCGGCCTGCATCTGCCTCTGGATGTCCTGGCCCACCTTGGAGAAACGCAGGATGTCGGAACGGTTGATCACCACGATCTTGGGCTGTGGCGGATCGGCCAGGACGGGGGTGATGAAAACGCAGGCCGCGAAACCTGCCAATGCGAGGGTGCGGAGAGTTCTGGTCATTTTAGTATCCTGTAGCAGTGCTGAAGTGGATGATCTGGGCTCTATCATAGCTTGTTTTCATGTAAGGCAGGCCAAGGTCGATCTGGACCGGGCCGAAGGGCGATTTCCAGCTGACGCTGATGCCGGCAGAGCCGCGGAAGGCCAGATTGTCCCGCACGCAGGTGCCGATGCCGGAATATTGCGCGCCGGAACAGACGCGGCCGCCGCTAAGATTGTCCAGCCGGCCCATTGTGCCGAAATCGGTGAACAGCGACAGGCCGATGCCGTAGCTTTCCGGCAGCAGACCGGGGAACTTCAGCTCGGCGCTACCGATGGCGCGAACCGTGCCGCCCAGCGCGCCTGTGTTGCTGGGCGCCACGATGTCGCGCGGGCCGATGCCGGCCAGGGCAAAGCCGCGGAAGGTGTCGCCGCCGTCGAAGAAGCGGTTATTGAAGGGTACCAGCGAACCGTCATACCCGGTGATGTAGCCGAAGCGCCCGGTAAGGCTGGACACCATCGCGCCATCGAACAACGGCGCATAGGTGGCGGCTGTGGCGCCGGTCTGGATGTATTTCAGGTTGCCGCCAAAGCCCGAAAAACTCTGGCTGATGGAGAAGGCCGAGCCGGTGGTGGGCTTACGGATATCGTCCAGGTCGTTATAAGCATAGGCAAAGCCGAAGGACGAACCGTGCAGCGAACCGGCCGCTAGCTGCACGTCCAGTGGCGCGCCGGCATAGGGGCGCACTTGCTGGATCTGGTAGGTGTAGTTTACCGATACCGAGCTATATTCGGAAATCGGGAAGCCGAGCCGCAGCACCGCCGCGGAGGTGTCGCTCTGATAGGTCGCTTGGTCAAATTTGGTCTGGGTCTGGTAGATGTCAAAGCCCGCGGCGAGTTCGCGGTCCAGGAAATAAGGCTCGGTGAAGCTGAACAAGGCCTGCTTTGTGATGTAGGAGGCCTGCAGACTGACGCGCAGACTTTGGGCGCGGCCGAACCAGTTGGAGTCGCTGTAGCTGACTTCGCCGAGCAGCGAGGTGTAGGAGGAATAGCCTAGGCCAACCGACAGCGCGGCGGTAGACTGTTCGGTGACATTAACGGTCAGGTTCGTGCGGTCGGGCTGGCTGCCTGGCACGTTCTTGACGTCGACATCTTTGAAGAAGCCCAGGCCCCGGATACGGCTGCGCGAACGGTCGATCAGCACGCGGCTGAAGGCGTCGCCTTCCTGCAGGCGGAACTGGCGGCGGATCACCTTGTCCAGGGTGCGCGTGTTGCCCGCGATATTGATCTTTTCGATATAGACCCGCGGGCCCTGCTCGATCTCGAAGCCCAGGTCGATTGTGCGGGCCTTGGGATCGCGCTTCAGGCGAGGATGGACCTGGGCGAAGGCATAGCCCTTGGTACCGGCCGAATTTGTCAGCGCATCGATCGCCTTCTGTACTACTTCCTGGGAATAGATGTCGCCGGTCCGGGCGTCGATCAGCGGGCGCAGCTGGGTCCCCGGCAGTTCGCGGATCTTAGACTCGACGAAGATCTTGCCGAAGCGATAGCGGACGCCCTCGTCCACCGTGAAGTTGATGTAGAAGCTCTTGCGGTCCGGCGTCAGGTTTGCCACCGCGCTCAGAACCTTTAAGTCGGCATAGCCGCGATTGATGTAGTAGCGGCGCAGGGACTCTCGGTCGAACTGCAGACGGTCGGGATCGTAATTGTCGTTGCTGGCCAGGAATTTCCACCAGCGGCTTTCCTCTGTGGCGATCTGGCCCTTTAGCGTGTCGCTGTCATAGATCTTGTTGCCGGTGAAATTGATCTTGCTGACGCCGGTGGTGGGGCCATCGGAGATAGAGAAGATCAGGTCGACACGGTTCTGAGGACGCTGGATGATCTGCGGATCGACGCGGGCAGCAAACTTGCCGTTGCGGCGATAGAGCTCGATGATGCGCTGGACGTCGGCCTGGATCTTGGCGCGGGTGAAGACAGCACGCGGCTTGATCTGCACTTCCTTTGTCAGGTCCTTGTCGGACACCTTGGAATTGCCCTCGAACACCACCTGGTTGACGATCGGATTTTCGGTGACTCGAATGGTCAGCGTGCCGGTGGCGCCGTCGAAATTGGTTTTCACATCCGAGAACAGGCCGGTGGTGCTCAGCGCCTTCAGCGCCTGGTCGGTTTCGGCCGGCGTGTAGGTGTCGCCTTCGCGCACACCGACATAGGTCAGGACAGTGCCCGGCTCGACGCGCTGGGTGCCGCGCACCACAATATGCTGGATGATGCGAGGCGCCTCGGGAGCGCCGGGAACACCCGGCTGGGCGGGGGCGACAGTGGTCTTTGCGGCCGACACAGCATTCAATTCCTGGGCGCGTTCGGCTGCGCCGGGGCGGATCTGGCCCATGGACGGACCGGACGCTAACGCCAAACAGAGTCCGGCCGAGGTCGCGCGCAACAACCTGCTTCTAAGGCGCAAAATCCGCATCCTAAGTTTCGGCCAACTCGTCTATGGGGCGCGGAGGCCCAGTTTTCAGAAAAGATTCAACCGAACCAGGTCATTCCAGGTCGTCAGGAGCATCAACCCCAACACCAAAACCAGCCCAAGCCGAAACCCGACGTCCTGGGCCCGCTCACCGAGCGGGCGCCCCAAAACAGCTTCGAATCCATAGTACAGAAGATGCCCCCCGTCGAGGAGCGGAATCGGAAAAAGATTGACCAGTCCGATGCTTACAGAAAGGAAAGCCACCAGCCGCAAGAGGGGCCGGAAGCCGAATTCAGCCACTTTCCGGGTGATGTCGGCGATCCCCACCGGACCGTGCAGCTGCTGGACGCTGGCCTTGCCGGTGACGATCTGGCCGATGCCGACCAAGGTCCCGCGGACGATGTCCACGGTCATCCCGCAAGCCGCCCCGAACGCGGTGACCGGATTGTAGGTGTGATGGACCAGCTGCGCCTTGGGGGAAGGCTGCACGCCGATGACAAAGCGTTCCTCGCTCCCGCCCAGGCCGTCGGCAGACTTGGTCATCCGGGGGGTGACCCACAGCTGCACGCGCATGTCATCGCGCAGCAGGCTCATCTGCAAGGTCTGGCCGCCGCCGGTGGAAATGATCTCGGGCAACTGCTGGAAATCGGTGATTTGGACATCGCCGATCTTAGTCACCCGGTCGCCGGTACGGATGCCCGCAACGTCAGCCGCGCTACCCTTGACGACCTGGCCGATCAGGGGACCGATGGAGGTGTGGCCGCTGTACAGGAGCAGTCCGGTCAACAGCACGATGGCAAGGACGAAATTGGCAAAGGGACCGGCCGCGGCCACGGCGGCGCGCTGGCCGACCGGCTTGAATGCCAGCATGCCTTCTTTCTCCACCGCGCTCAGATGCGAGGTATTGCGATCCGGCGTGGACGCCGAATCGGCATCGCCGGCGAACTTCACATAGCCGCCAATCGGTAGGGCGCAGAGCTTCCAGCGCGTGCCGCTACGGTCGGTGAAGCCAAGCAATTCTGGTCCGAAGCCGATGGAAAAGACATCGACCCTTGCCTTGAACAGGCGCGCCACTAGGAAGTGGCCCATCTCATGCACGAAGACCACGACCGTGATGTAGAACAGGAAGGCCAGTGCGCCGCTGGGCGTTGATATCCAGTGAAAGAGACCGCGCATCGTATCCAGCATCACGTCCCAACTCTCTGACAAATTTCTTCGGCCACCACGCGAGCGAGCGCATCGGTGCCCAGCACGCTTTCCAGATCACCCGCCAAGCCGTTACCGTCCATGTCGCGGTCCATCGTAGCGGCGACGATCCGCGGAATGTCCAGGAAGCCGATTCGGCGGTCCAGGAAGGCCTGCACCGCGATTTCGTTGGCGGCGTTCAACACCGTGGGCGCCATACCGCCGGAGCGCATAGAATCGATGGCCAGGTTGAGCGCGGGGAAACGGTCATGCGCGGGCGGATGGAAGACCAGGGTGCCCAGCGCGGCCAGATCCAGCCTGCGCGAGGGAGACGGGATGCGACGCGGCCAGCCCAGCGCATGGGCGATCGGGGTGCGCATGTCCGGCGCCGACAGATGCGCCATGGTGGTGCCGTCCTCGTAAGACACAAGGCAATGCACGATGGATTGGGGATGCACCATCACCGCCAGTTTTTCTGGCGGCAGAGCGAAGAGGAAATGCGCTTCGATCAGCTCCAGCCCCTTGTTCATCAAGGTGGCACTATCGAGGGATATTTTGCGGCCCATCGCCCAATTGGGATGGGCGACGGCCTCTTCCACCGTGGCGGCGCGCATGCGCTCCAGGCTCCATTCGCGGAACGGCCCGCCCGAGGCGGTGATGGTGACCAGATCGGCCTCGGAGGCGTCACCTGAACCCAGCACCTGGAAGATGGCGTTGTGTTCGCTGTCCACCGGCAGTACGGAAGCGCCGGATTTTTCCATGGCGTCGCGGAACACAGCGCCGGCCGCCACCACGCATTCCTTGTTGGCCAGCGCCACCACCACGCCGCGGCGGATGGCAGCCAGTGCCGGTTCGATCGCCGCCGCGCACATGATCGCCACCATGACGAAATCGGACGGACGGACAGCGGCCCCGATCACCGCCGCCCGGCCGGCGGCGGCTTCTACGCAGGTGCCGGCAAGACCCGCCTTCAGTTCGGCCAGGTATTTCTCGTCGCCGATCACCGCCAGCCTGGGCGTCATCGCCTTGGCCTGCTCGATCAGCAGCTTGACGTTGTTGCCGGCGGTCAGCGCCACGATGGGCATCGCATCGGCACCATGCAGCTTGCGCACATGGGCGATCACATCCAGCGTGTTGACGCCGATGGAGCCAGTGGAGCCCAGCACCGTCACCTTGCGCGCCAGGACATCGGCCATGGGCGGCAATTCATCGAAAATTCTGGTGGCCGCAATTGCCTTCACGCGCGGCCCCCGAACAACGGATTGAGATGTAGCCCAAACACCAGCAGCGCCAGCACGCAGCTGGCAACGAACATGGAATCCATACGGTCCAGAACGCCGCCATGGCCGGGGATCAGGCCACCGGAATTCTTGGTGCCGAAGCGCCGCTTGACCAGACTTTCGAACAGATCGCCGCCATGGGCAAAAAAGCTGAAGACAAAAGCAAACTCCATTGCCAGAAGCGAGTTGAACCCGAAAAAGGCGATATAGGCCGCGAACACCACCGCCGCGGTGATGCTGCCGCCAATGGTGCCGGCCCAGGTCTTGCCGGGAGAAATACGCGGCGCGATTTTCTTGCCGCCGATCAACTTGCCGAATATCAGCGCGCCGGTATCGCTGGCCCATACGATCAGGAACAGGCCCAGCACCACGAGCGCGCCCTGGGCCGGGAAAATCCGCAGGCCCACCAGCGCCAGCGACGGCAGGCCGATGTAGAGCACCCCGCCGGCATGCCAGAGCGGATTGTCCTTGCGCTGCTGCGCCATCACGAAAGCGGAGACGGTGCCGATGGCAAGGAACACAAAGGCCGCCGGCACCACCTGCAGCACCAGGGCGGTGACGGCGCAGGCGATGGACGCGACGGTGATGATGGTCTGGAGATGCATGGGCAGATGATCAGCGACCGCGCGCTGGGTAGGGCTGCGCACCAGCCGATGCCATTCCCGCGCCGCCAGGAGGGCCATGACCACGGTGACGACGGCGAACCACTGGGCGCTGTAGAACACTAGGGCGATGGCGATAATCGCCAGGAAGAGGCCGAACAGCACGCGCAGGAAGGTCTCGCTTCCGCTGCGCAGGATATTGCCGGGATGAGACTGCGTCATGCTCACGCCACGGATTCCGAATCCAGCGCGCCAAAGCGGCGTTCGCGGGCCGCGAACTGCTCCAGCGCCGCGGTCAGGGTGGCGCGGTCAAAATCCGGCCACAGCGTGTCGAGGAACAGGAGCTCGGCATATGCCGATTGCCAGAGCAGGAAGTTAGACAGCCGGTACTCGCCGCTGGTGCGGATCACTAGGTCCGGTTCGGGCAGCGCGCTGGTGAACAGGCGCGAGGCGAACAGTTCGGGGGTGATGGTTTCGGGATCCAGCCGCCCGTCCTTGGCGGCGCGCGCCAGCTCCTGCACGGCGGCGACGATCTCTTCCTTGCCGCCATAATCGAAGGCGAAGGTCAGGTTCATGCCGGTATTCTTCACCGTGCGGCTTTCCGAATCCTGGATCATCTGCTGGATATCGGAGGCGACGCGGCCACGATGACCAATGATCCGCATACGGACGTTACGCTCGACCAGCTCGTCCATGTCACTGCGAAAATAGGCGCGGAACAGGCCCATCAGCGCGCCCACTTCGGTCTTGGGTCGCTTCCAGTTTTCCGAGGAGAAGGCGAACAGGGTCAGGTTTTCCAGCCCCATGTCGCAGCCGGCGCGCACCGTCTCGCGCACCGCGCTCATCCCGGCATAATGCCCGGCCTCGCGCGGCAGATAGCGATTCTTCGCCCAGCGTCCATTGCCGTCCATGATAATGGCGACATGCTTGGGAAGGTGTGAAGGCGTTTTCTCCGGCACTCTGGTCAGACCTGCATGATTTCCTGCTCCTTGTTATGGAGCGCTGCATCGATGGTTTTTATGTGGTCATCGGTGAGCTTTTGCAGCTCATCGGCCTTGGTGTGCTGGTCGTCCTGGCTGATCTTGCCGTCCTTCTCTAGCTTCTTAAGCAGGTCGTTGCCGTCGCGGCGCACATTGCGCACGGCGATACGGGCGGCTTCGGCATATTTCGCCGCCAGCTTGGACAGTTCCTTGCGGCGTTCCTGGTTCAGTTCCGGCAGCGGAATGCGCAACAGCTGGCCGTCCATCTGCGGGTTCAGGCCCAGGCCGGCATCGCGGATCGCCTTGTCCACCGCCTTGGCCAGGCTCTTGTCCCACACCTGAACGGTGATCATGCGGGCTTCGGGTGTGCCAATGGAGCCGACCTGGCTGATCGGCACTGAGTTACCATAGGCCTCCACCTTGACCGGATCCAGCAGGGCGGCGCTGGCGCGGCCGGTGCGCAGGCCCGACAATTCGGTCTAGGGTGCCGATGGCGCCGTTCATGCGGCGGTCCAGTTCGTCCTTGTTGTAGGCATCAGCCATTTTGTCGCTC